>JBIKKD010000107.1:0-5248 GCA_044360565.1 Kapaibacterium sp. (SeqCode) | reverse complement strand
GTACAGTATTCACATAATTTTACGGCAAGCACAAAAGAATCTGATGGTTCATGGATGTATGACAAATATATCTTTGATTATCCCAATCAGAATGTGACAATGGAAAAATACAAGGCGAATAAACTCAGCAATAAGCGTGTTTTGAAAACAGCAAAAAAATGGAATGATGGAAGTAGCTTATACTTTCTCGCAAGACAAATGTTGAGATCGAAGAAATCCATCAAGGTTCCGACCATCATTATGGATGACACTGTTTCGACATCAATCAATTTCATTGCAAAACCCGAAGTAATTGAAATCGATGCGGCAAGTTATCCGATCAAGACTTTGTATTTCAATGGCACGGCAGATTGGACCGGAATTTATGGCCTTACAGGAAAATTCGAAGGTTGGTTTTCAGATGATGAAGCACGCGTGCCAATTCGTGCAAAAATGAAACTCTATGTTGGTAATGCAAATATCGAACTCATCAAATGGACTCGCCCTTCTTGGCAACCACCAAAAGCAGAATAAATGATGATAGAACATATATCACATGACAAGCAGAAAAAGGCAGTATCTAATCGATATCCTGCCTTTTCGTTTTTCTTGGTCATGGCATTGGGGACATTACTCTTCTCATCTTGTGGTACTTCACGAAGAGCTGCATCACTTACTTCGCTTGAATTGCAAAATGATGTAACAGATTCAATGAAAAGACAGTTTCTTCTTACATCCACGAAGCATATAGATAGCGCAAAGCCATCAGACATTCAAATGGAAATAAGTAGAATCGAAACAAAATCCTATCCGCAGGAAATACGACTATTTGCAAAGGTATTTGACACAAGTGGTCACTATATTACACATATCGCACCACCATATCGTAAAGATCAAAAGTATTGGTATCTCCTGAAAGAAAAACTCGGTAGATCCAATGTCACTATTGACAGTTTTCGAGTTCGCGAATATGGCGATGCAGATTCTATTCCTTATGCTATAATGTTGAGTGTTGATTTCAGTGGATCGATGTCCGGTGTGATGGATGCAATTTCCATGGGCACCGAGTTATTCGTGAACATGAAACAACCACAAGATAGAATCGGCATTTCCACATTTGCGAAAGATTATACACTCAAAGTTCCGATGTGGAAGGACAAGGAAATCATTGTCAATAAGTTTAAATCCACTTTCCTTGAAGGACAAGGGTATTATTCAGGTTTATATGATGCAATCATGAAATCCATGGAGGCATTCACAACCGAAATTCCCGATACCGTCCCCAAAGTTATTGTGGTATTTTCTGATGGTGAAGATAATTATTCCAAGACAAGATTGAAGATGATCTTGGATACAGCAAAAACAAAAGGCGTCAATATTTTCACTGTAGGATTTGGTTATCCCAATGATGAAGTCATGCGACAAATCGCACAATATACCGGTGGAAAATATTATCGAGCAAGCACCAAAGATGAATTGATTGCAATTTTTCTTGATATCTACCGAAGCCTCAGAAACTTCTATAAGATATCATATAAAGCCCCTGAATATTATGGTATTCATAAAGTGAAGATGGGACTTGACTTTTCTTCCGATACAGTCATCTGTGATGGTGAATATGATACTGCTCCACTTGGACCCGGCTTTGATGTATCAGATGGTTTTAAATATCCCATTCAATTCGATTTCAACTCTTCCGTTGTTCGCGATGAATCAATGATTCGAATTGATGAATTGGCTGAACTCATGGAGCGATATCCAAAATTACGATTGGAAATTCAAGGTCATACCGATAATATCGGAGGCGAAGAATTCAATCAAAAATTATCCGATGCTCGTGCGAAATCCGTGATGCAGGAAATGATCAAAAGAGGAATTGAAGAAAAAAGACTTCGCGCTAGAGGTTTCGGCATGTCCCAACCCGTTGCACCAAATGATTCAGAACGCAATAGAGCGCTCAATCGCAGAACACAATTTGTCGTACTTGCAAAGTGATAGGATTATATAGATGAATATTCGTTTCGACAAAAGAGTTGCTCTTGTATGTGGATGCACACAAGGCATTGGACTCTCAATTGCCACAATGCTCGCTGAAGCCGGTTGCACAGTCATTGGATTTGCCAGAAATCAAGATTCATTGCAGGAAGTACTTTCACGATTACCTGCTGAGAATGGTCAACAACATAAAGCACTCATTGCTGATTTTTCAGATTTGCATGCGGTGCAATCCGCGATGGAGTCTTTAGGTGATACTCCAATCGACATCATCATAAATAATTCAGGTGGACCGCCACCGGGTACGATTGAGCAATCTTCAGTTTCAGCTTTTCATGAAGCATTCAATAGACTTCTCATGGCTTCCCATGTGATTGCACAATATTGCTTACCTGGAATGAAAGAAAGAAATTTCGGAAGAATCATCAATATCATTTCCACCTCGGTAAGACAACCTCTTGATGGATTGGGTGTATCAAATACAGTTCGTTCCGCAACGGCATCTTGGTCCAAAACGCTTTCAAATGAAGTTGCACAATATGGCATCACTGTGAACAGTGTATTACCGGGAGCAACAAAAACGGGCAGACTGACAGCATTGATTGAAAGGAAATCCAAAGAACAGCAGAAATCCACTGATGATATTGCAAAAGCTATGGCAGATGAAGTACCAATGAAAAGACTTGGCGAGCCACATGAAATTGCATCTGCAGCGATATTTCTTGCATCTGATCATGCCTCATATATCACGGGCATAACAATGCTTGTAGATGGTGGGCGCACAAAAGCACTTTGATGAATACCTATCTTGCAGCATTTCGTAGCGGGCTATCCTCTTTGCTTGAATATCGAATGGATTATTTCAGCAATAGTTTTTTGTCGCTTTTGGTATTGATAGGTGTACAGTATTTCTTGTGGGATTCAGTTTTTGCAGGAAGAGATAATCTCGTCATCGGTCAATACACTTCCGATTCCATGTTTCTCTATGTGATTTTCGCTGCTCTGTATGGTGTCATCATTAGATCGGGGAGAATCGAGAAGAATGTATCCGAAGAAATTCGAAAAGGTGATTTAAATAAATATCTCATCAAGCCAATTTCACATTTAGGATTTTCTGGAGCACTTGCAACAGCAGACCGAGTCGGCGTGATTATTTCAACTTCAATCATCATTCCATTCATTCCATTCTTCACTCAATCACACATTTCTTGGGAAGGCATTGCTTGGTCATCTTTACTTGTGTGCATGGCGATGATCATCAAGTTTTTCATTTCGATGGCGATTTCATATTTGGCTTTTTGGTTTGAAGAGACATGGACATTTCATGTGATATTTGATATCAGCATGTGGTTTCTTTCGGGTTCACTTGTACCATTGGATTTACTCCCCGATTGGCTTGCTCGCATTTCATCCTATCTTCCCTTTCAATATTTGAGCTATGTTCCAGCTGCTTTGTCTGCAGGACTCATGCCACTAAATCAAGCAGGTTTACACATTGCGATTTGCTTTTCTTGGTGCTTGTTCACTTGGCTTATCACTCGCATCATTTGGAATGCCGGCATTCGCTCTTTTGGGGCTTATGGTGGTTAAATGAGCGAAGCAGCAATCTTACCACTTAAAGCTGCGCCCTCTAGTGTTGCGGGTAAACCTGTATTAGTCCAATCACCTGCAATCACAAGTCCATCCACAGGACTTTTTTGATTTGGTCTTCTTTCTTCTGTATCCGGATCTATCAATACAGTAGCCGATTTTTCCTTGATGACTTTCCAGTGTATTACATTTGCATCCCGCATTTCAGGAAAGCATTGTCTCACTTCTTCTGCACAAAGATTTGCAATTTCTTCCGTCGTATTTCCTACAATCTCATCACCGGCACTGATTGTCAATGCAAGTAATGATTTTGCGGACTGCATTTTTGTTGTTTTCTTAAATATCCATTGTGTTTTTGCATCCATGATTGCAGATAATTGAATTTCAGGAAATTCTTTGTCGAACCAAAGGTATAATGAAACTATCGGGGAATAGTTGATATGTCCGAGTTCTGAAAAGTATGAATGATTCAATATATCCGGAATGACTTTTTGCAATGCATGAGGCGGTATGGCGGTAATCACACTTGAAGAAAAAAGCTTGGTTCCGTCTTGCAGAGTCACACCTTTTACTTGATTATTCTCGATGTCGATTGTACTCACACCCATGCTTCGCAACATCTTTCCACCACGCTCATTCATCCATGCTTCGAATGGCTCAAAGAGTTCTGATAAACCACATTGAGGAATATAGAGCGATGAAGCATCTCCCGAACCAAAAAAGGCAAGTCGTAAAACAGTGACGAATACTTTTGCCGATACCTCTTCGGGTTTGCCATTCATGGTTGCAAGTATCACGGGTGTCCATATCAATTCAATAAGTCTGTCTGACTGTGCTTCTGACAAAAGAAATTCCATGGCGGTCATGGATCCCGGTTTACATATGCCTAGTTTTAATCGAAGGGCGAATAAGAGCATGGATCTTTTGTCTTTTCCATTCAAAAAATTCAAGCGCAACATTCCGAGTGCCATTCCGATGGGTCCATGTAGTCCGGCAAATCCTTTGGCATAAAGAAGGTCTTTTTCGCCATTTGTAAAATGAAATGGGATTGTAAGATATTTCTGCTTTTGAATCTTGTGCATCATTCCGATTTCTTTGATCAATTCAAAGAATGATGCATAACAACCCATCATGACATGTTGACCATTATCAATTATATCCCCTGAAACACGATCTTCAAAAGAGCGAGCTCTTCCTCCGATATTTGCGGTAGACTCTATCAATAGAGGACTTTTTCCCTGTTTTATGCAATGCATGGCAGCAGACATACCGGAAATACCGGCACCCAAAATAATTACATCGAAGGTATTATTGGGGCTCATAATGGCTCAGGAATGCAAAATATGTCATAAATGGTGAATTATACCGGTACATCGACTCGAATTGACAAGTTAACAATTATTTCATAAACCGATGAAAACATTGTATTTTTGCGCTCTTGTTTACAAGCACTCGACTATGCGGATGTGGCGAAATTGGCATACGCGCCAGACTTAGGATCTGGTGGGGCAACCCGTGGGAGTTCGACCCTCCCCATCCGCACAATGTTTTCCGGTGAATCCGGCATTTTGAAATAATCAAGGTTACTTCTTTGGAAATCTCCGTCATATCAATTGATGCTTGCACGCAAGAGGTAAGTTTTACATTGACACAAGAGGATTTCATTCCTCACTTTGAGCGTGCT
>JBIKKD010000105.1:0-5280 GCA_044360565.1 Kapaibacterium sp. (SeqCode) | reverse complement strand
ACGAAATAGGAACCTTTATCTGAGATGGGGCCTTCTGCAATCACTCCAAAGCCGGTTGCCGAGAAATTGATTTCTCCACCAAAACGCTCTTCATTGCCTTCGCGAAGGGTGATATTTGTAAGTGATGAGACGCGATCACCGAATCGAGAGGAAAAACCGCCTGCACTGAAACTTACTTCACGGACAAAATCAATATTGATGAGCGAGAGTGGGCCGCCGGTTGAACCTTGTGATCCAAAATGATTGATATTGGGTACTTCTATATTATCCACCACAAAGAGATTCTCAAATGGAGCGCCACCGCGAACAATTAAGTCATTTCTACCGGCGCTGGTGACATTCACTCCCGGTAAAAGTGCTACTGCTCTGATTACATCTTCTTGTACACCAGGAGCACGGCGAATATCTTCTGAATTAAGTAATTGAGTGCTTGTGATGGTTTCAGGGCTTCTTTGGAAATAGCTGGCTTCCACTTCCGTTGCTTCCAATTGAACTGCCTTTTCACTTAAAAGAATTGTGACCGTTGCAGGTTTTCCAGAGCTAATGGCAATATCTGACAATGTTCTTGGCTCGAAGCCAATGGCGGTAGCCTTTATGCTGATAATGCCTACAGGGATTGATCGAAGTGTAAATTTTCCTTGAGAATTGCTTCTTGAACCGATTTTGGTGCCATTCACCACGATGGTAGCTCCATTGATTGGTGCTTGTGTGGAAGCATTTAAGATGGTACCGGTCAAGATTCCCGTTATGCTTGAGGTATCCTGGGAATAGGCCAAAGATGGAAAAAGACTGAGTATAAGTGAGAAAATGAAAATTGAAGGTGCTTTTAACATGTGATTAGGTATAAATGTATGAATGATTGGCTTTGAACATATAACTGATAAGTAAGAGTTCCTTTTTTTTTAGTAATTATCCACAAATCGATACCGACAGACATGTAATAGTGCCTGAGACAGTATTTTTGTCATATCGGATAGGAACATCCTCGAATTCTCAATGACAGCTTTCCTTATTTATAATGTTGCAAGATCAAAAACATATCTCTGTCGCAATTTTTGGTTCCGGAGCGGGAAGTAATGCAGAAGCATTGATACGGTTTTCTCAACTAGATACTTCGTATTATAAAGTTGTCTTGATCATAACGAATAAAGAGCAAGCCGGAATTTATGAAGTGGCAAATAGAATGCGCATTCCAATTGAATATCTATCTGATCCAAAAGATTCATCAAGAATGAGTGAGTTGTTACAAAAGAATAATGTGCAAGTCATTGCCTTAGCAGGGTATCTACGCTTATTGCCTGCTGATATAGTCCGTCATTTTGAGGGTCGAATCATCAATATACATCCTTCGCTATTACCTGAGTACGGAGGACATGGCATGTATGGCGATAAAGTACATATGGCTGTTTATAATGATAAAAAGCCATATACTGGCATAACCGTGCACTATGTGGATGAGTATTTCGACACCGGTTCAGGTCTTTGTCAGAGCAAGATTTCAATAAAAGAATGTAATTCAGTCGAAAAAATAGCAGAAAAGGTGAGAAAAGTCGAGCATGAAGTTTATCCTTTGATGCTCAATCAGCTGTGTAAAACAATTTATTCACAGCAGTAAATTTCTCTTGGTGATTTCAATCTTTCTTGTCAATTTACGCCTGATTATGTGTTAATAACTCATAATCCGTAGCTTTATTAATGACACTAAAGCGTAAAATTCTTATACAAATAATTGTAATTATGTATCACTTTTGCATAGGGTTCTTCACATGAAGAAACGAGTCCTTATTGCACTTCTGGCATTTTTTACGGCGAGTATGGCCGTATATGCCGGTGGTAAGGAAGATGGAACCCTGAGAAAGAGTCGCTTCAATGCAACTTTTCCTCAGCCGTTCACCAATTTTCCGGCACTCAATCATGCAAATAACAGTCGCCCGAACAATTCGGTGCATTCTGTTTCCACCGGATATTATATCGTTGACTCCGACGATGATGCTGGTGATTTTTGGCGTCCTAATTTGGATCGTGCTTTCTTAAACAGATTGAACGATACAGAGCCTTCAGAACTTATCAAATGGAAGCAGATCTCAACAGGTCCACTTCAATCATTTGATGCATCTGAGGGTCGTCCATTTTTCCGTAATCCCGGTAGTACAACTGACTCTACTGACAATGCCTTTGCGGGTCCGATCAGAATCGGATTCCCATTCTTTTTGAATGGCGTTCGTTATGACAGTTTTTATGTGTCTACGAATGGATTGGTTTCATTGTCAAGCCCTCGTTATGAGTACAATAGTAATGGTGTAAGAACCGGATACAATTTGTATCGTGATGATGTGTTTGCTCGTCCGGCATCCGGCAATCCTACTACAGATCCTGTAGCAGATGATTATGGTTACAACTTCGCAGTTGGTAACAATCCCGGATCTCCAACTGCAGGTATCCGTAATACCGGAACAGCAGCTTTGGCTACATTGGCAGGTGATATTGCCAATGCACCAATCATTGCTCCTGCTTATGGCAATCTTCAATTGTCACAAAATCCTGATTTCCCTGAAGAGACTCGTGGTCAAGTATGGTATAAGCGCGCAGATAATCCTGATGGAACTCGTCGCTTGATCATTTACTTCCAAAATGTGGCACCAATCGGTGGTTGGACAAATGGTATCGCTGGTACCACTACATTCAACAAAGACGATCAAAGAATTCTTGCGAATTTCCAAGTTACACTTGATCAGTCTGATTCATCAGTATATGTATATTTCGAGCGTTTGGAAGGTGCTGTGGTTGTTTCCGGTGTATCCGTTTCAGCTGCTGCATTTTTCCGTATGAACACTACTATCGGTGTGAATGGAACGACAAGAAATTACAATTACAAATTCCCGAATTGCCAGTCAAACTTGACACAGACAGAATTCCAATCAGCTCCTCGCCAACACACACAATACCTCTCAAGAGGTCAATATGGTGGTGGTGATGTTTCAAGTCAATTATTGGGTCCTGCAGGTCACGGATCTAATACACCGGCTAATGGTTTGGCAATTCGTTTCAAGCAATGGCGTAATGTTGTGCGTGTGGTTCCTGAGCAAATTCGTTATTTCGGTCGCGAATTGTCATCTACAGCGAATCTTGATGCATACACTCGCGAAATTGCAACACCAGAGCCAGAATTGTTTGCAGGTCATCCACAACTTGGTGCGATCCGTCCATCAGCTGTGTTCCAAAACATGACCAATGATATTCAAGGCCCCGGTGTAAGTTTGCCACCTCGTCCAACAGGTGTTAATTACACAAGACAAGATCTTAACTTCCGCGTTCGTATGCGTATCATCAACCAAGCTTCGAACCAAACAGCTTACTCTCGTTCAGTACCTGTTGGTGTTGGTTGCTTGACAGGAAATTGTCCTCCTGACATCGATGCGAATGTTCAATTTGGTTGGTTGTCCGGTGGTTCAGCAACCGGTAACTTCCAAGCAGCAGGCGTTGCCGGATCAGGTATTCCTGCATTCCCGGGTCAAGGCGCATGTCCACTTGGCGGTATTCCACCATATGGTATTGTTCGCGTTCAATTCCCACCATTTGAGCCAAATGAACTTCTTGACTTCCAAATTGGTCGTTTGAGATTGTTTGTGTTCTCAGAAGGTGTTGACTCAATCTATAGAACACTTGGTGATGAATGGCCATTTGATGACACTGTATCACGCAATGTCTTTGTTATGCGCCGTTTATCCTTCTTGAATAGTGATGGTTTCTCAGATGATGCGAATGAGTATCATGTGATCAGTGGTACACCAATGCCTTCAGTATTGAAGTGGGTGAACTATGAAGCAGAGATCTCTAATGGTGATGAAGAAACATATAATCCACCACCACCAAGATGGGCAGTGGGTGATGTTCCAGGTTCACTTGTTACTGCAAAGAACCGTTCAACATTCAGAACAGCTTCTCCTGTTATCAAATTGAATCGCGTTACACTTGGCGGTGATGATCCATCACCAAGCCCAGGTGGTGACCAAATTCGTTCATTCCCGATTGATATTCGTCACTTGCCTAATCGCAAGACACAAGGTTCAATCTTGACAATTTCATATCAGAGAACTGGTAATAAAGGTGACTTCGGTCGTGGTTGGGCAGATGCTACAATCGTTGGACCAGAACCACGCGTTATTTTCAATGGTGTATTGACCACGCTTGCAGGCGGTGTTACACCTGATGAATTGCGTCTTGAATATGCTCGTCCTTCAACAAATGGTATTGAAAATATTGCTCGTCAATTCAACAGTGCAACTACAGATATCGCATGGAGTGTTCACAAGCGCCGTGGTGGTGGAGCTGCTGTAACTGATAACTTTGTTTACTCAGTATTTGGAGCAGGTGGATATCGTTTGGGTTATTTACCTGAAGATAGAGACTCAGCTTTGACACTTGCACAGGGTTTGCGTCCTGATATTTATGATGATGGTAAGGATGTTGAATTCAATAAGATTTTCTTCCGTATTCCTGATTCATTGATCTTTGCTCCTAATGAAGCAGCAAAAGACTTCCGTTTCAGATTGCGTGTATCAGCAGCTAGAAATACTGCTCCTCCGCAACCACAAGATGATGATGATGATTTTTATGTAGACAATATCAAATTGATCTATACAAACGAATCTCCAGATATTGAAATGTCACTTGTTCAGGTTTTGTGGCCATATGAAACAACACCTGCATCACAAATGACACAACTTCCTATTCGTTTCAAAATCACGAATAATACAGGCAAGCAATCTCCTTCAGTTAGTATCAATGTAAAGGTTCTTCAAGAATCTGATGATATTCGTAAAGCAGATGCATACTATTGCCGTAGCACAATTATTCCTTTTGTAAAGCCCGGTCAAATTATTGAATCAACCGTGCCAGCATGGAATGCTCGTCGTTGTCCTCCAGGTCGTTATCGTATCGTTGCTAGCTGTTTTGTACAGGGCGGTGATGTTGATAATTCAAATGATACTACATATAGCTTCTACAATCTCCGTTATGGACCTGTATTTGCTTATGATCCTCCAACCGCTCGTAATGATGTGCCGGACTTTACTCAACAAGCTACTGGTAGCCGTGTTGATGGTCGTGGTTTGAATACAGAAGCTTATTCAGGTGGTACTTGGCCAAATGCTGGTTCTATCGATGGTCGTTTGGCTTTCGGTCCTGAATCAGGTTCAGCTTCAGGTCAATTTGCGATGCGCTTCCAATTGCTTTCACAAGATACAATCAAAGGTTTCCAAGCTTGGATGGGTGAAGTTA
>JBIKKD010000106.1:0-5280 GCA_044360565.1 Kapaibacterium sp. (SeqCode) | reverse complement strand
AATAGTCAATGAAGCAGTGAAGCGCGGAGTTGTTTGCATCACTGCCGCAGGTAATGATGGACCTCGCGATAGCACGCTTATCACGCCATCGGATGCAGACAGTGTGATTTCAGTCGGTGCCATTGCATCTGATGGCATCACACCCGCAAATTTCACTTCAAGAGGACCAAGACCCGATGGAAGAATAAAACCCGATATAGCGGCTCAAGGAATGGGAGTAGTATGCATCAATCCCGGCGATACTTTGGCACTCACAGCTGCAAATGGTACATCTCTTGCCACTCCATTGATAGCAGGTGCGATGGGACTCATGATATCGGCCTTTCCTGAAATACCTGGTTATATACTCAGAAATACTCTTTATGAAACTGCAATCAATGCAAAAGCAAAAGATAATATTTTAGGACATGGTCTTGCAAGAGTGCATACTGCAATGCTCGAGTCCGGGATTCTCATTTCACCCATGATTACTTATCCCGTGAGTCAATATCAGAGAATTGTTTATCTCGTTCAATCATCGAATCCGATACTTAATGCCACAATTCATTATAGAAAAAAAGGAAGGAGAGAATTTATTCCCATTCCTGCATTCAGACATGATACCACTCATGCTTGGGCAATTGATATTTTGAAAGATACGATCACTGCCGGTGATTATGAATCTTACATAGTTGTGAATGATGCTAAAAGACAAAGAATCTATCCTGCACGACTTCCAAATCGTGATTCAGTTCAAGTGTTTTCTCTTAATGAATCAGTTATTCCATGTGGAATCCCTGAGCAAATATTACCGAAACATTCATATCCGATGTCCGTGGAGAATGAATCAACTTCGCAAAATGGATATTCCATTTCTCAAACCGGTATGTTTCAATGTTCAATCTATTCCTTGAATGGAGCTTTGATTGAAAAAAAAGAAATGGAATTGCAGGCAGGAACATATACACAGTTTCATTTGAATCAACTCTTTCAATATGATCAAATGATTGGTCTTGTGATTCAAGATAGATCAGGCGTAGTTATTACATCCATTCTTCCACCTTATCAGAACTAATCATGCATATTCTGATTCTTGGAGCAACATCGGCAATTGCACATGCATTCGCCAAAAGATATGCCAAAGAAGGCAATCATGTATTTACTCTCATGGGAAGAAATCAACAAAGCTTGAATGCTTGTGCCTCAGAATTATCTGCATTGGGAAATAATGTCATATATCCCATTGTAGTTGATTTCATGAATTCATCGGATATCTTTCATGCAATAAATGAGAGTATTCAAAGTGTGGGTTCCATCGATATTGCTGTTCTAGCTCAAGGATCTCTTTCCGATCAAGAAAAGGCAAAAATAGATATTCAATATCTTCATGATGAATTCATGCTGAATGCAATGTCCATCATCATTCCGGCGCAGTATATTGCAAATCATTTCAAAGAAAATAATAGTGGAATTCTGATTGGTATTGGATCTGTTGCAGGTGAAAGAGGAAGAAAAGGGAATTATGCTTATGGCTCAGCAAAATCAGCCATACATACTTTTCTATCCGGACTACGGAATGATATCGGCAATGAACATATCCGCATCATGACAATAAAACCGGGATTTGTGGCAACACCCATGACTTCTCATTTGAAACAATCACCACTCTTCGTGAAGCCTGATTTTATTGCAAAAGAAATTATTCGTGGAATTGAGCAGGGACAGGATGTGATCTATATACCTTCTTATTGGAGATTCATTATGATGATCATAAGAGCTTTGCCCGAAAAGATATTCATGAAATTGAATATCTAATCGCAATAGAGAGAAGTAAAGGTAAAGGTGTCACCATCAAATAATCCTTTATCACTCAACTTTAGTGAAGGGATGACAAGCAATGCAAGAAAAGATAAACTCATGAATGGGGCATGAATATCACTACCTGCTTCTCTTGCCATTTTATCGATGATTTCATATTGCTTGGCAATGTCATAACCATTTCGACTACTCATCAATCCTGCAATGTCTAAGGGAAGAATTTCCACTCTTTCTCCATTTGCATATGCAATACCACCTTTACATTCTATCAATGCATTGATTGCATTTAGCATGGATTCATCATCTGCTCCTATTGCAATGATATTGTGTGAATCATGCGCAATGGTGGATGCAATGGCTCCGTTTTTAAGTCCCATGCCTTTCACAAATCCAAGCGCGATGTCTGACTCATGATAGCGATTCACATTTGCTATTTTAAGTATATCTCTTGAGATATCTGAATGCAATGCTCTATCAATTGTTTGTATCTTCGCAATGATTGACTTTGTGATTAATTCACCTGGTATGCATTCAATGACGCGAATCATTTCTGACTTGGAAGGAATTGATAAAGTATCAAGTGTGATATGGGAGATATTACATACAGAATAATTTTCTGTATGCGGTGTTTCGAGATCAAAGGTTATCGAGTTATGTTTCGCTATGCATTCACCATTGACATATACTGAGTGTGGTTTGAAGTCCACTAGATTATCACAGAGCATAAAATCTGCTTTATCACCCACTCTCAATGATCCGATATTGATTCCATAATGTTCTTTGGGATGTAAATGTGCAATTCGAAGTACATCAAATACATCATATCCCATTGAAATGGCTCTACTCACAATCTCATTGATATGTCCACGAACTAAATCATCGGGATGTTTATCATCTGAACAGAACATACAAGATTCTGGGTATAGATTGATGAGCGGATGCAATGCATCAAAGTTCTTTGCAGCAGATCCTTCGCGAATCAAGATATGCATTCCGTATTCTATCTTCTCAATGGCCTCTACAAGACTATAGCATTCATGATCTGTAGTGATTCCTGCATTTGCATAAATCCTCGCTTTCTCACCACGAAGCCCTGGCGCATGACCATCTATGGGTTTCCCTTGTTCTTGAGCAATTCGAATTTTCTCCATGACCATCGGATCAGAAAAAAGCACTCCCGGATAATTCATCATTTCGCTGAGATAACCGATTTCAGGTTTCTTGAATAATTGCTTTATGTCATCAATATCAATGGAAGAACCCGCTGTTTCAAAACTCGTTGCTGGTACGCATGATGGAGCTCCATATACAATAGTCAATGGCGTAAGTTTTGCATTATCAATCATGAATTCAATGCCACGCATGCCAAGTACATTTGCTATCTCATGAGGATCGCTGACAGTTGCAATGGTACCATGAGGAAGACATAATCTCGCAAATTCTGAAGGGATGATCATTGAGCTTTCAATGTGAACATGTGCATCCACAAAGCCGGGGAGAATATAGCTATGCAATACTTCGGATAAGCGTTCTATAGATCGTATCATTCCGTTTTCAATTTGCATTGTTACGGGATAGATGCTTCTTTGGAAGATATCAACAAGATTGCCTTTGATGATTAGCATATTACTCTATGAATTTTGTGCCGCTTACTTTAAATATCCGATAATTCTTGAGCCAGATATCAGATTCCATACCATATCCATCGATGATTTCAGTTGGAGTTTGAATGTGAATCTTATCTTTTGTGTAAAATTGTCTGGATTCTTCCTTCCACATCAGGGTTTGTGTGGTTAATGTGGTATTTGTACTGTCAGAACGCACATATACATTCCCCTTGGCAAGCATATCTCTTGTCACTTCATTGATTGAAGCTGACTTCGATGTCATATAACCGGCAGGCTGTGATTGATTATTCATGAATTGAACATAGACATTTGAATCGAGCAATGTTTCATTTCGAGATTCAAATACCCTTGCTTTTCCTGCTTTGAGTAAGGCTCTTGTTCTTGTGGAATCAGTAAATGCCATTGAAAAATCCCATATTTCATGATTGGGAATTTGCAATGGATCGATGGTGTCTTTTACAATCACTTGTCCTGTACTCTTTGACTCATCACATGAAATCAATAAGAAGAGACATGCAATCAACACATGAAATTTATGTAAAACTGTTGATGACATGTCGCAATTCTGCCAATTCATGTAAGAAGTCTTTGATTTCAGACAGGGGATATTGTGTTGCGGAATCAGACATTGCTTTTTCCGGCTTCGGATGAGTCTCAATGAAAATACCGTCTATGCCAACAGACATTGCGGCCCTTGCGAGTGGTTTTATATATTCTCTCAAGCCTCCGGATTGCTCGCCACCACCCGGTAATTGCAATGAATGTGTTGCATCATAGATGATTGGTAATCCGGTTTCACGCATAATCAAAAGAGATCGGAAATCCACCACCAAATCATGATAACCAAATGTGGATCCTCTTTCCGTAAGCCAAACTTGACTTGCGCCGGCTTTCAGTGATTTTTCAGCTTGTTTGCCCATATCATCTGGTGCGAGGAATTGACCTTTCTTGATATTTACAATTTTACCTGTAGCACCCGCTGCTTGCAATAATTCAGTTTGTCGACATAAAAAAGCAGGAATCTGTAATACATCAACAAAATCGGCAGCCATGGATGCTTCATGAGATTCATGAATATCCGTTATGGATTTCACTCCATGCAAAGTGGAAATATCTCGAAGATACTCCAATGCTTCAATATCACCAATACCTGTAAAACCATTAATGCTGGTTCGATTGGCTTTGCGATAAGAAGACTTGAAAATGAGATCAAATTCACATTCCTTTGCAATCGGAAGAAGTGTTTCCAGTACTTCAGAAAGCAAGTCTTTTGATTCAATGACACATGGTCCGGCTATGAGGGTAAATGATTTATTCATGGTAGATTATAAATATGCTTCCAATTCCATTTCACTGTCGAGCATTACTTCTCGTCCTTTTGATCCATTTGGTGCGCCAACAATACCTGCGGATTCGAGTTCATCCATGATTCTAGCAGCTCTTGCATAACCTACTTTCAAATAACGCTGTAAAAGGGAAGTTGACCCTTGTTGATGTCTGACAACAATACGCGCAGCATCCGGGAATAATTCATCTCTTGAATCACTTCCACCACCATATAATCCTGCACTTTTATCAATAGCAGTTGGTAACATATATGGAGTTGTATATCCTTGTTGATTTGCAATATGCATACAGATATTTTCAACCTCATCTGTTGAAAGAAAACTATTCTGAATGCGAACCGGTTTCGGCGCGCCACCGGGTAAATAGAGCATGTCTCCATTTCCTAAAAGTTGATCAGCTCCGGTACCATCAATAATTGTTCTTGAATCAATTTTTGAGGCAACTTGATAGGAAATTCTTGCAGGGAAATTCGCTTTGATCAAACCTGTGATGACATCCACGGATGGTC
>JBIKKD010000104.1:0-5291 GCA_044360565.1 Kapaibacterium sp. (SeqCode) | reverse complement strand
CTGATGGATTGCAAGAAAATTCGAAGCTTAGCAAAGCATTCACAAAAAAGATTGGTTCTTTATTCAGATCCGTAAGTTCAAAGATTCTCTATAAATCCATTCGATTTGGAACAAAGACAATTGATGAACAATATACAGACCTATTGATAGCTCGTTCATCCACAAGATGGGAGCCCGGTGAGAGTCAATTGAAAGAGATTTTACGATTGAAATCTCTAGCTGGAAATCAACCGATGATAGTGCATTTGGGCAAACCCGTGCAACCCCAAAATCTCAATGGTTTTTCTGATCCACTTTCGGTTGAATCTCAAGCACAATATATTCGGGATGGATATCGCACAGTTAAACAAGCTTCCGTGGCTGGTATCATCATTTGGAGTTTCAATGATTTTATCACTGCCAGAGCGATCACGATCACAGATCCCGAAGATCAGAATGTCAGCACTAGCGGTTTGACAGATCTCAATAGACAACCCAGATTATCCTATGCAATGTTCAAAGCATTATTAAATGATGAGAAAGAGCCACTATTGCGATCAGGCACCACGAATAGTGATACACCGCTCATTTTTATCTTACTCAGCTTCAGTTTGGGAATAGCATTTTTTGTTCTGATCAGCAAGTTTCGAAGAATGAGAGAATATATGCTTCGGGCTTTGATCAGGCCATATAATTTCTATTCGGATATCAGAGATCAACGATTGCTTTCATTGGGTCAGACATTGTCCGTGGGACTCCTTACTTCGGCGACATTGGCAATAGTTCTTTCCACCATGCTCTTTGTGTTTAGAAGTTCTTTCGGTACAGAATACTTGTATATGATTCTGCTCCCAACTGGATTTCTCAGAACATTATTGAATGAGATAACATGGACTCCAGAACTTGGGTTTTTCTTTTTCACATTGATTGGCATTGCGGCTCATGCAGGAGTTGCTGGAATCATCTTATTTTCAGCTTTCATCACTCGAACACGATTGTTCTTTATTGATGCATTTACTATTTCCGTGTGGTCAGCTCTCCCCTTCTTACTTCTTTTGCCAATTGCACTTGCATTATTTAAAGTATTATCTGCAACAGGATCAGCCATGTGGCTCATGATTCTCATGCTTGCTTTATTTGTGTGGTACTTTGCCAGAATGCTCAAATCAACTGCAGTTGTTTTTGATATTCGCTCTCTCTATGTCTATGCAAGTGGTTCCGGATTATTGACACTATTCCTTGCAATCATTCTTACCTATTATTCAAGTAAAGTGAGCATTTTCAATTACTTGTACTATTACTTCAGCACATTCTCATAAAAAAAAAGACCCGAAACAAGTTCGAGTCTTTGAATGAAACATTCTGTTTTTCTTATTGAATGATGGTGGCTGAGTATTCTTTTCCATCTTTGCCTTTAATACGAAGAAGATATAAACCACTCGTAAATTCACGCATCGAAATCACCGCAAGTTGCGCATCTCCACAATGATGAATTTCACGCATTGTTCCAGTGATATCATATATTTTGATTTCGGATATTCCAATACTGTTTGATATTTGAACAGATTCATTCGGCATTTGTACGATATTCATTCCGCTTTGTTCATTTGATTCTTTGATACCTGTTGTTGACTTATTGACCAAAAATCTGAGGGTATCTTGTTTTGTTTCCCCTTTTCGATTGAAAGCAAGAGCAATTTCAGCTGAACCGGGTTGAATCGTGACAACTGTATCCATTGGCAAAAGAAAATCCACTTTCAAGATCCCATTCTTTTGATTGGCAAACAGTTTCATTTCTTTCTTATCACCCAATTTAAACCAGCGGAAATCATAGCAAGATTGAACATCGCAAAATTGAGTGATAATGAGATCTTGCCATTGTTGAGGAATATCAAGAGCTGTAACTGTATATTCAATGTCTTGATTCAACATGGAACTACTTGATATATAGGCTTTCATGCCTAAGTCTTCGGTATAATCCCAAGCCATGTCAACTGTACCGGGAAAAATAGAATAACTACTTTCCTGAGCTTTGATGAATTGTGTTGAAGCGAAAAGCCCGAGCGACAATAGGAAAATATATGCTTTCATGGATATTGATCGATAAGTGAATAAGAATTGGACAAAACTATGATTTTTCATTGATATACATTGACAACAAATGCAGAGATTTGTCAACAAGAATTTTGGAATTTCTATGAAAATCAGCGGTTGTACATTTGTCAGAAATGGCTTTTTACTCGGTTATCCGGTCAAAGAATCGCTTCAGTCCTTACTTTCGATCTGTGATGAAGTCGTTATTGCGGTCGGTAATTCCGAGGATGACACGCTGAAATATGTGCAATCATTGAATGATCCCAAGATCAAAATCATTGAAACGATATGGGATGATTCGATGCGGGAGGGCGGTAGAATCCTTGCTCAACAGACAAATATCGCACTAGAACAGTGCTCGGGAGATTGGATCATATATCTGCAAGCAGATGAAGTGTTGCATGAACAAGATATCGAATTACTAAAAACTTCGATGATGAAGGCAGAGACAAGACCCGAAATTGAAGGACTACTTTTCAAGTATCTTCATTTTTTTGGTGATTATGCACATATCGGCATGGGAAGACAGTGGTATCGAAAGGAGATTCGAGCATTTAGGAATTCAGGTTCAATCACCTCTTGGAAAGATGCACAAGGATTCAGAGTAAGGGAATCTGATTCTGTGTTTAGAAAGCTGCGAGTATTGGACATTCCTGTTCATATCTATCATTATGGTTGGGTGAGAAATCCTTCGGCATATTTACGAAAGCAAGCTGCTTTTGGTAGATTATATCATGATGATGCATGGCTTGAAGAGCATCTGCCAACATCAGAAGAATTTCCACAATGTTATGAACTTGGAGATTTCACCGGCACCCACCCCGAAATCATGCGGGATAGAATCAAAGAAGATGGATTATGGACCAAACATTTTGATCCTAATAGAAGTTTACCCAGACCTTTTGCAGTGGCTGTATGTGATGCATTTGAGCGACTAACCGGCAAGAGAATATTTGAATATCGGAATTATGAGTTATTGCGATGAAGCAGCGAAGAGTAACAAGAAAAGACATACAACATCTTCTCGAAACACCCTTCCGAAAGCTGGGTCATGTACTTGCAAAAGCTGTTTTTTCACCCAAAAAGGCAGAATATCCTTTCTCTGTGCTACCGGGAAGCAAAATTCTTTTTTTGAGGCATGATGTTTTGGGTGATATGATCACCACTTTGCCATTATTTCGACTCGTGAAACGGAATTTTCCTGAAGCGGAGATTCATGTTCTATGCACCAAATCCAATAGCGCAATTCTAACATATTGTGATGCCGTGGATCATATACATGTGGTGAATCCAAACATTCTATCAGCTCCTCATCTTCATTTGAAGGAAATTCGAGCAATACGCTCACTTGATTTTGACATCATCGTGAATTGCTATACAGCGCGTACTTCGAAAAATGGGATACTCATTCGATTATTGTCAGGATCCAATACCATCAGTAGCACTGTCTTTGCCGGTGAACGCTATGCATCTTATTTCTCAGCACAATCAACACTGGCATCATCGATGATTTCTATGTGGGACAAAATGTTCATGCTTGGTGTGGAAACATTTGGACTTACCTATTCGGATGAGGAAAGAAATCCATGGTTGCCTGCTAGTGAGCAACATACACAATCAGCTCGGAGCACCATCAAGGAACTTGGGCTGAAGGAGAGGAATTTCATAGCGGTAAATCTTTCTGTCGGGCAAGAGAGGAATATATGGCCAATCGATTCATATAAAGCATATCTGGGATATCTTCTTGAAAATGGATTCACTCCTTTGCTTTTTGGAATGCCAAAGGAACAATCACTCATTGAGTCCATACAATCAGATTTCCCTACCATTTCCCATTATCCATTTGGAAGAGAATTACAAGAAATAGGTATGGCATTATCCATGGCAGGATGTGCAATGTCACCCGATACGGGTTTCGTACATTTGGCTACGAGTGTGGGATGTCCTATTGTTCTATTGGATCAGCAAAGACCCAAAGTGGTTGCTGATGAATGGAGTCCATTTCGCGTGAATCATGTACGTGTGGAATCTACTACAAGCATTGTTGCCCACATACAGATCATAGATGTGATTCATGCTACGCAAATGCTCATGCAAGCAAACAAATCATAAGTTACCTGTCCAGGGTCTGATGACAATTTCATCAATATGCGTGATTGAATCCTCATCGGTTCTTCCCTGTTCCAGAGCAGAAATGATGATCTTGGCAATGGTATCCGGATCCATCATGTCATTTCCTCTATCGCTGAGCATATCTTTTGACCAAATCGGTGTGCGTGTTGCTCCAGGCAAAACATCAATCACACTGATACCATGAGATCGTGCTTCTTCCCTGAAAGAGCGCATCATAGCAAGCGTTCCTGCTTTTGTTGCTGAATAGACAGAGGCACCTTCAAATACGGTTGTTGCCGCTATCGAATGTATGCCAACAATGGTTTTAGGTCCTGAAACATTCGATAATAATTGGAATGCATATTTAACGGTATAGAATACACCAAGGAGATTTGTAGACACCATCTCCTCAGCAATTTCATCATTCATTTCCGCGAGATTCTCAAAATGTGCCATTCCGGCATTCGCAATAACGATGCTAAGTGAACCAAATCTTTCGCCAATTGCATCCATGCAGGCTTTTACATCTTGAACCTTACCTATATCGCCTGTATAATCCATGAGAGTATTCGGAAATTGGTCTTTCACATCTTCAGGAACACCCCTTCGTGAAAAAGCACAGACAATAGCTCCCTTTTGAAGGAATTGTTTTGTCAAGGAAAGTCCAATACCGGATGAAGCACCGGTGATAAGCACAACTGAATGTTCGATTTGCATGGGGAAAAGCACTAAAATGAATTCAAAACGATAACTTTGCAATATACTCTTTTGATGAACTCCGATGCTTGACTCCAATACATTGTATTTCACTCCCGGACCTGTTCCAATCTCTGATAGAACTGGTCAAGCAATGCATGCATTACTCTATCATAAATCTGAGCAATTCACGATTGTACATGAAGAGTTGAAAGCCTCATTATGCAAGATCTTCAAAACCGATAATGACATTATGATTGCACCCGGCTCCGGGACAACAGGAGCTGAAATCATAATGCGAGGCATGGTTCCAAATGGATCCAAGATTCTCATGCTTGTCAATGGTAGATTTTCTGCACGATGGACAGAATTAGGAAGATTATTTGGACATGAAGTTCGAACAATTTCAG
>JBIKKD010000009.1:0-16116 GCA_044360565.1 Kapaibacterium sp. (SeqCode) | reverse complement strand
TCGGGTGCTGCTTCCTTCAAGGCGGTGTACAAACATAAAATTTTTTTTGAATAAAGGCCATGTTTCCATGAATAAATTCATGGTTTATCCTCCCCAGTCACTGCAAAAGATTTCGTATTTTTGCGCTTCATAATTTGAGTTCATTCAAAGTCCGAAAACCATTTCACACATGAGCGAATTGTCCAAATCATATGATCCCTCGGGGATTGAACAAAGCACCTATGAGCGCTGGTTGCAATCAGGCATATTTTCTTCAAGTCCAAATGCAGATAAAAAACCCTATTCCATTTTGATGCCTCCACCGAATGTTACCGGTGTGCTCACTATGGGACATGTTATCAATAATACGATTCAGGACATCTATATCCGCAGAAATCGCATGGAAGGCATGGAAACATGTTGGTTTCCTGGTTTGGATCATGCGGGAATTGCCACACAAACAAAGGTTGAGCAACAGCTTCGCGAATCGAAATTGACTCGTCATGATTTGGGTAGAGAGAAATTCCTAGAAAAAGTATGGGAATGGCGCAATCAATATGGCGATATCATTCTTAAGCAAATGCGCTCCATCGGGATTTCATGTGATTGGAATCGTACATTGTTCACAATGGATGAATCAGCTTCCAATGCGGTTCGTGAGACATTCATCAGACTTTTCGATGAAGGCTTGATTTATCGCGGAAAGCGCATCATCAATTGGTCACCTGTGGCACAATCTGCATTGAGTGATGAAGAAGTATTGTTTCGTGAGGTCAAAGAGCATATTTATACGCTTCGCTATCATTTTGAATCCGGAAGCGGCTGGCTGAATGTTGCAACCGTTCGACCTGAAACGATTTTTGGTGATGTGGCCGTTGCAGTGAATCCAAATGATGAGCGTTATAAGCATCTGATTGGCACAAATGTCATAGTTCCAATCACAGGCAAAACAATTCCGATCATTGGTGATGATTATGCCGATCCAACCTTCGGAACGGGTTGCGTGAAAATCACGCCTGCGCATGATCCGAATGACTTTGAAGTTGGTAATAGACATTCCCTTCCCATGCCGAATGCAATCAATGCGGATGCAACGCTTAATGAATTAGCAGGTGAATTTGCCGGTCTTGATCGCTTCGATGCTCGCAAAAAAGTGATGGAACGCTTGAAAGAACTAGATCTTATCGAGAAAGTTGAGGATTATACGCATAATGTTGGGTTTTCAGAAAGAGGTGGTGAGCCTGTTGAACCATATCTCAGCGATCAATGGTTCGTGAATATGAAGCCACTCGCCGAGCCCGCTCTGAAAGCCGTTCTTGAGGGAGATATCAAGTTTTATCCGAATCATTGGGTAAAAACCTATGAGCATTGGATGTCTGGCATTCGCGATTGGTGTATTTCCCGTCAATTATGGTGGGGACATCGCATTCCCGTGTATTATGCCGAAGATGGTACATTCACAGCGGCAGCATCCGAAGAACAAGCACGCCAAAAATTAGGTTTGCCAACAGATGCAAAACTCGTGCAAGATCCCGATGTGCTCGATACATGGTTTTCATCTTGGCTTTGGCCGATGACCACAATGGGCTGGCTAGCAGATGGGAAGCAAGAAAAAACTGATGACATGTCATTCTATCTTCCTTCGAATCTTCTTGTCACCGGACCCGACATCATCTTTTTCTGGGTTGCCAGAATGATCATGGCTTCGCTGAAATTCACGGGCAAAATTCCATTTCGTGATGTGTATTTCACAAGCATCATTCGAGATGGGAAAGGCAGAAAGATGTCGAAATCTCTCGGCAATTCTCCGGATCCTCTGAATGTGATTGCCAAATATGGCTCAGATGCATTACGCTTTACGATTGTCTATTTGGCCCCACTCGGCACAGATGTACGACTCGAAGTCAAAGAGCAAGATGTTCCCCAGGTTGAACTTGGAAGAAATTTCGCGAATAAAATTTGGAATGCAGGACGCTTCTTGATGATGAAAAGCGAGGAGAATCCATTCGCCGGTGAGAAATCAATTCTTTCCGAAGATGAATTGACTGCGGCGGATAAGTGGATTCGTTCACGCTATCATTCCACGATCAAGAATGTGGGCGATCATTTGAACAATTATCGCATCACCGAATATGCTCGCACCTTGCATGAATTCATTTGGAGAGATTTCTGCGATTGGTATGTGGAGATTCTTAAGTCACAAATCAATGCAAGTGGAGATTCTGAAGCCAAAGCGCGCATGGTGTATTTTGCGATGAGCATATTTGATGGAACAATGCGACTTCTCCATCCCGTGATGCCATTCATTTCTGAGACTTTGTGGCAGGAATTGGCGACAGAAAAGTCCACCGAAATGATTTGTAATGCGCTCAATCCACAATTCAAACAAGAACTTGTGAAGCAGGATGTGGAAGAATCATTTGAACTTCTCCAAATGCTCGTTGAGGAAGTGCGTAAAATGCGTTCACTTGCTAATATTCAAAATCACCAGAAATTACCCTTGATTTTGCGTGTTCCTGATGCTGAACTTTCCGCATTTCTCTTGGCACAATCATCCACCATTTCCTCACTCGGAAGAGCAAGTGCAATTACGATTGCACCGAATGCAGACAAACCGGACAATGCTTTGTCATCCGTGATTCGTGGCATTGACATTTTCATTGAAACGGCAGGCGCAATCGATCAAGAAAAAGAAAAAGCGCGATTGACCAAAGAAGCGGATCGTCTTTCAGGACTCATTCGCTCAATCGAAGGTAAACTCAATAATCCCGGATTTGTGTCAAAAGCACCTGAACAAGTCGTCAAAGCAGAACAAGAAAAATTAGATTCCATAAAAAATTCTCATGCAAAGATTTTAGAAAATCTTTCATCACTAGGATAATTCACAGAGATAATTTCATAAAGCCCATTATGCAAAATCAACCACTCGACAAACGCAGTATCATTGGATTCGTACTTATTTCGCTCATCCTCACCGGATGGCTTTTATGGATGAGTACAAATGAAAGAAAAGTCAATCCAACGGAAACCAAAACCGAAGTGAGTAAAAAAGCTCCAAGTTCGGCTCAGGAAGCCAAGAAGAAATCTGCAGCAACACTTTCTTCCAATTCGACCGGTGGACAAAAAGAAGATTTTATTCGCATTGAGACCGATCTTTTAAAGATCATGATCAGCACAAAAGGTGGTTCCATTGCTCGTTGGGAAATGAAGAACTATTCCTCATGGCATGATAAAAACTATGCGGGTAATCCCGTGCAATTGATTTATCGTGGTCAGCGTGAAGCCACAATTTCTTATGTGAATAATGATGGAAAGAAAATTGACTCCAAGTCCATGCACTTTGCATTCACCAATGCAGAGCGTTCTTATACATTAAAAGGTAATGAGTCCATCACGATCACTGCGGTACATGAACTTGCACCCGGCAGTGCGATTGTCAAGACATTCACAATCAGTGGTAATTCCTATGCATGCACGGCGGAAGTTGAGCTTCAAAATATGGAGCAATTCATGCCGCAGCGCACTTATGACATCACATGGAAAGGTGGTTTGAAATTCCAGGAACAGAATTCCGTGGATGAATCAAATACGGCAATTGCTCTCACAAGCGTGAATGGAACGATCGATGAATTTGATGCAACGGAGTATGCTCAGCCAACTTCAGTACAAAGTGCCGGCGAGATTGATTTCATCGCTACAAGAACCAAGTATTTTGTTGCAGCGATTATTCCACAGAAAAAAGATCCCAATGCAATTGCCTTCATGGAAGGTGTCAAAGAAGGCGCGCCGAATGAAGGCAATCTCGAGAAATATTCACTTGCCTATCGCAACCGTTATAAAGGCGGAGTGCAAAAAGATGCATTCACGATTTATATCGGACCACAGATTTATGATACGCTTGCTAATTATGGACTTGAAAAGGCAATTAATTTTGGAACATTCTATGGCGTGAAATGGCTCGTTGCACCGATTGGTGAATATGTCATTTTGCCGACGCTTTCCTTCTTGCACAAGTTCATTGCCAATTATGGTATCGTAATCATCCTCTTCTCTTTACTCATGAAGATTGTTCTGCAGCCATTCAGTGCTTCGCAGATGAAATCCATGCAAAAGATGAAGGCCGTGCAACCATTATTGCAGAAAGTACAAGAGAAATACAAAGATGATAGAACAGCGCTTTCACAAGAAACCATGAAGATTTATTCGGAGTATGGCATCAACCCGGCGGGTGGATGTTTGCCGATGATCATGCAGATGCCGATTTTGATTTCCTTATGGTCAGTTCTAAGCAGTTGGATGGATATTAGGCATGAACATTTCTTTGGATGGATCAGTGATTTGTCGGCACCTGATGTGATCTTGGATCTTGGCTTCAAATTGCCACTCTTCCAAGTGGACAAGATCAGTGGTCTTGCTCTTCTCATGGCAATTGCAATGTTCATTCAGCAGAAGATGACCGTGACTGATCCGAATCAAAAATCGATGGTCTATATCATGCCGATCATGTTTTTATTCATGTTCTCCGGCTTCCCTTCCGGTTTGAATGTATACTATTTCGTATTCACTGTTTTGGGAATTTTGCAACAAGTCTGGATCACGAAATTCTCGAAGAATAAAATCACATTGGAAGATTTGAAGCGCGCTCCGAAGAAGGAAGGTTGGTTTGCCCAGCGCATGCGCATGGCGCAGGAACTCGCTCAGCAACAACAAGCGGCTCAGGCAGGCGGTGGCAATAAGCGTAAACCAATTGGCAATTCATTACCCAAAAAGAAGAAGTGACGAGCATGTTCCCAACACTCAATGAGCAAATGGACATTTTGAAATCCGGCGCTGCGGAAGTTTTGCCGGAGGATGAGATTGTCAAAAAAGTCGAATATGCCATCAAGAAGAATAAGCCGATGATCATCAAATTGGGTTGCGATCCAAGCAGACCCGATTTGCATATTGGTCATGCGGTTGTCTTGCGCAAGATGCGACAATTTCAGGATATGGGACATCATGCGATTTTGATTGTTGGTGATTTCACCGGCATGATTGGCGATCCCACGGGAAAGTCCAAAACGCGACCTGCTCTCACGATTGAAGAAACCCGCGCGAATGGTCAGAGTTATTTCGATCAAGCATCGCATATTTTATCGGAGAAGAATCTCACGATCAAATACAATTCCGAATGGCTGAGCGAAATGTCATTTTCAGATGTGATCAAACTCTCAGCTCAATATACAGTTGCTCAAATGCTCGAGCGCGATGATTTCTCGAAGCGTTTCAATGCGAATGAACCACTGAGCATTCATGAATTTTTATATCCGCTTGCGCAGGCAATGGATTCGGTTGCAATCAAGTCTGATATTGAGCTTGGCGGAACCGATCAAAAATTCAATTTGATTGTCGGCAGGGAGATTCAGAAGGCCTATGGCGTCATGCCACAAGGCATCATCATCATGCCGATTTTGGAAGGCACAGATGGCGTAGAGAAGATGAGTAAATCATTGGGGAATTATATTGCCATCACTGATACACCGCGCGAGATGTTCGGAAAGGTAATGTCTATTCCTGATACCATGATTACCCGCTATCTTCAATATGCTGCAAATGCGAGCGAAGCGGAAGTCAAGGCGATGTCGGAAGCTTTGGCGAGTGATACAATCCATCCACGCACCGCAAAAGTTGAAACCGCGATGCGAACTGTTGCGCTGTATCATGGCGAAGAATCCGGCAAGGCCGCATTCGAGGAATTCGAGCGCATTTTTGTAAAGAAAGATGTTCCTGATGAAATCGAAGAGCGCATCATCACCGAGCTTGGCACGAATCCACTCGTGGTAGATGTACTAGCACTTACCGGCATGGTTACATCCAAAGGTGAAGCACGAAGACTCATTCAAGGTGGCGGCGCCAGCATCGATGGCGAAAAAGTGCAAGACATCAATGATACGATTGATCTTTCTTCACCTAAAATCATAAAAGCCGGAAAAAGAAAGTTTTTGAGAGTGATGAAAGGATAAGCTCCTGAGCTCCGCTCGGAGTACAATAACCCCACCCCTCGGCTTCGCTCGGGGTGCAATATCACAATAGCCCCATAGGGGCGAAATCA
The DNA here is from genome assembly GCA_044360565.1 of Kapaibacterium sp. (SeqCode). Lineage (GTDB taxonomy): Bacteria > Bacteroidota > Ignavibacteria > Kapaibacteriales > UBA961 > UBA961. Next base: position 10,046 of record JBIKKD010000009.1, on the reverse strand, counting down.
TAATAGCCCCATAGGGGCGAAATCATAATAGCCCCATAGGGGCGACATCATAATAGCCCCAGAAGGGCGACATCACAATAGCCCCAGAGGGGCGACATCACAATAGCCCCAGAGGGGCGACATCACAATAGCCCCAGAGGGGCGAAATAAATCCGGACTTTCTTTTTACAATACCGACCTTGACCATGACGCACCTACGGTGCTACTATGATGTCGCCCCTCTGGGGCTATTGTACTATGAGCGCAGTCCAGATGAGAAATCTATTATACATTACCACACCCACCTCGCCCTTCGGGAACCCTGTCATCCGAGGGGAATGTACATTGCTTGAACTATATGACATTACATGATGTTTGTTAGTCTATTACAAAGGAACATCATCATGAAAATCACAGTCATCTCAATCATTGTCATCGTTATTGTTGTATTGCTTGCACAGGTATATAGTACTATGAGTACGGAGAAAACGGAACAGCATAAGTATCAAGTACTCAAAACCTATGACAATTTCGAAGTGCGTAAATATGAACCCGCTATATTTTCAAGTGTGAAGCTTGGAAAAAGGAATTATCGTGAAAGTTCAGGTATGGGATTTAGAATCTTGGCCGGCTATATTTTTGGTGGCAATGCAAAAGAAGAAAGTATCGCGATGACATCGCCCGTGACGATGGAACTTGGTGAAACAACAACGATGAAATTCATGGTGCCGAAAGGATATGACATGAATTCACTCCCGACTCCGAATGATAAAAGCATTGCATTTGAACAACAAGATGAAAAGATCATCGCCGCAATTCGTTTCGATGGTTGGGCAAATAATGAAAAGATCGCCGAGTTCACTGAACTGTTGAAGCAAGCTCTTGCGAAGGAAAATCTGCAACACAAAAATCAATTTTCCTATCTCGGCTATAATCCTCCTTATGAAGTGATCAATCGCAGAAATGAAATCGTGGTGGAGTTGATTGATTATAAGTGATTCCTCCACTTCATAGCGTGAAGTTCTCTATTTTTGTGTAGCACTTTATACAAATGGGAAGATCATGCTACAGTTTCTTACGCTCATCATCACTTTTGTACTTATCATTGTTGAAGTACAATCTCAGTCAAATTTCAATTATCAACTCTCCTTAAACCCGATTACAATTGGTAATCTACCTGGTTTGCACTCTTATGCGCATGCTCAGCATAATGGGAAATGGGTTATCATCGGCGGTAGAAAAGATGGCTTACATGCTCGCCAGCCATTCAATGCATTTCCTGCGAATCAAAGCAATACCGATATCTATATTGTGGATATTGCGAATAAACGATTCACCTCTCATACAGTCAATGATCTTCCAATAGGAATCAAAGAACAATTACAATCAACGAACATGAATTTCCATCAGGATGATGATACTTTATACATCATTGGCGGCTATGGTTTTTCTCAATCGGCAAATGATCATGTCACCTATCCGAATGCAATCTCCATCAATGTTAGTGGTTTGATTGATGCAATTGAATCCAAAAAACCGATTCAATCCTTCTTCAAACAGATCAAGAGTGATGTTTTCGCCGTCACGGGTGGACATTTGGAAAAATTGAATGGCATATATTATTTGGTTGGTGGACATCGCTTTGATGGTCGATATAATCCCATGGGAAATCCAACATTCAGACAAGAATACACTAATCAAATCAGAAAGTTTACCATCGATAATTCCGGTAATCAATTGAGTTATTCCAATTACTCAGCCATCACAGATCCAGTTCATTTACATAGAAGAGACTACAATTTATTACCTCAGATATTTCCAAATGGAGAGGAAGGATTCACAATTTCATCGGGTGTATTTCAGTTACAAGCAGATCTTCCCTTTCTCTATCCCGTTGATATTACAAAGGATGGGTACACTCCAAGAACACAATTCAATCAATATCTGAGTAATTATCATTCTGCCACAGCAAGCATGTATGATTCCGTCCATAATGCCATGCATTCCCTTTTCTTTGGAGGAATGAGTCAATACTATTATCAAAATGGAACCTTGATCAAGGATGATTTGGTGCCATTTGTAAAGACAATCAGCAGAGTGACAAGGAATGCAAATGGCGAACTCACGGAATATCAATTGCCAATCGAGATGCCATCACTCAAGGGCGCAAGCGCAGAATTCATACAGAATAGAAATCTACTGGCTTACTCCAATGAAGTAATCAAACTAAGTGATATACAAGAACCGGCATTCATAATTGGTCATATTTTTGGTGGTATCATTAGTCCAAGTTTAAACCCATTTTCAAGCAATCAGACAAGTACTACGGGAGCTGATAATACCATTTATGAAGTTTGGCTAACAGCTTCGCCCGTTTCAATTAATGAATCTGAAATTGATGGCAAGAATCCTCATGATATCACCATTTTCCCAAATCCATTTACGAAGGATTTGAATATCTCCTTCAATCTGGAACATTCTTCAAGCATTTCATATATCATTACAAATGAAGTTGGAAAGATCATTCATAAAGTGAATAAGCAGACATTTCCTGCGGGCGATCATTCATTCACATTTACTGTAGATGATAAAGATGTCTCAGGACCAATTCTTTTCACCATGATTTTTGATGATGTACATTATGTTACGAAGAAACTTATTCAACAATAATGTTAATCATACATGAAGCTCCTTCCTCTTCTGCCACGCATACTCAGTATTTTGGCCATTGGATTTATAAGTCTCTTTGCTCTTGATTCATTTGAGCATGGAACGCTTGGCGAGCAAATCCTTGCATTCCTGTTGCACATGATTCCCTCATTTGTCCTTATGATCATCCTCGCCATCGCGTGGAAATGGGAATTGATCGGCGGAATCCTCTATATTCTCCTCGGTATTGTTCTTAGTCCCTTCATTTATACCCATAATTACCGCATGAATCATTCGGTTTGGATCAGTTTAGAGATCATCGCACTCATTACATTCCCCTTTGTTCTTTCCGGATGTCTTTTTGTGTGGAGTCATTTCATGAAAAGAAAGGCATCTACTTCCATCAATCCATAAATTCCCTCTACTAAACTCTGAATCTGCGTAATTTTGAATCATTGAATTCAATACAGATAATCCATGATTCAAAATCTTCCTGTCGAAGGCATGACTTGTGCCGCATGTGTGGCCAGAGTCGAGAAATCGCTTAAGAAAATCGGAGGCGTTTCCAATGCCACGGTGAATCTTGCGGCGGAAACAGTTCGTTTGGAATATGATGTCGAGCAAGTTTCGCTCGAATCTATCGCACAATCATTACATGAATCCGGTTATGAACTCATCATTAAGAAAGAACCGGATAATGTGTCGGAAAGACTCCTCGACCGAGAAATAGATATTCGCAGAGATTTCTTCATCAGTCTTGCATGCTCTCTTCCCGTTCTCATTCTCTCTATGGGCATGATGTGGGAACCGATCTCAAATGCAATTCCCATTCCGATGAATCTCCTGAATATCGGATTCTGCATTTTATCACTCATTGTTCTCCTTATACCAGGTCAAAGATTCTTTGTCCCCGCCTGGAAATTAGCTTTTCATGGCGCTTCCGACATGAATACGCTTGTTTCACTCGGGACAGGAATGGCATGGCTGTATAGCACATTTGAATTATTATTCGGTGAACATGCAGAACATGCTCAGCATCTGTATTACGATTCCACAACCACCATCATCACGCTTGTTCTGCTTGGAAAGATGCTCGAAACCAAAGCCAAAAGAAAAGCAGGCAATGCACTGCAATCCCTACTTTCACTGCAATCAACCAGAGCATTGAGACAATCAGCTGATGGATCTTTTCAGGAATGCAATACTTCAGAGATTACTGTTGGCGATATCATGCTCATTCGTCCGGGTGAATCATTTCCCATGGATGGCATCATCATCGAAGGATTCGGAACATGCGATGAATCCATGTTGACCGGTGAATCACATCCGATAACAAAACAGACCGGAGATTCCGTAACGGGCGGAACAATCAATATCGATGCATCCATGCAAGTGAAAGCCACGGCAATCGGCGCTGACACCGTATTATCCAAGATCACTTCAATCGTGAAAGAAGCACAAGGGTCAAAAGCAGCGATTCAATCTCTTGCAGACAAGATTTCATCAGTATTCGTGCCCAGCGTTCTCGGTATCAGTATCGTGACATTCATTGTGAATTATGTGATCCTGCATTCCACCTTCAATGCAAGCATTTTACCGGCAATCTCGATACTCCTCATTGCTTGTCCATGCGCATTGGGTCTTGCTACGCCGACCGCCATCACGGTTGCTATCGGTGCCGCCGCAAAACGCGGCATCATCATTCGCAATGCGGATGCACTTGAAAAGGCAGGTACTATTGACATCATCGCATTCGACAAAACAGGTACGCTCACAGAAGGCAAACCGGAATTGATTGAAATACAGACACTGCATTCCACATATTCTTATGATGCTTTGATGTCTTATGCATCAGGAATCGAACAATATTCCGTGCATCCATTTGCGCAAGCGATTGTGAAGAAGTCTCAGGATATTCCTCAAGCTGAATCCGTGAAAGAATTTCCTGGAAAAGGGATGAAAGGAATAGTATCCGGACATGATATTCTGATCGGTAAACTTGATTGGATCCGAGAAGAAGGAATGCAATTGGAGATTGGTTCGATAAAGCAAAAATATCAATCCGGAGAATCCATGCTCGGATTGTGCATTGATGGTATTCCTCATGCGATATTCATTTTTGCTGATACAATTCGTGATACATCAAAAGGAATCATCCAAACATTGCATGATGATCTGCTACAAACAATGATGCTGAGTGGGGATCAAGAATCAACCGTGAAATCAATCGCGAATGAGCTTGGAATAATGCAATATCATGCAGGACTTCTTCCGCATGAGAAATTGGAGAAGATTTCCGGATTGCAAAAAGCTGGACATCGCCTCGCCATGATCGGAGATGGCATCAATGATGCGCCTGCACTTGCACAAGCACATCTGGGGATCGCGATGGGAAGTGGAACAGACATTGCGATGAACACTGCAGACATCACCATAATGAATTCCGATTTGCATTCAGTAATCACTGCCATTCGACTTTCAAGAAATACCATGCGCATCATCAAGCAAAATTTCTTTTGGGCATTTATTTTCAATATCATCGGCATACCACTTGCTGCTTTCGGATTATTGAATCCGATGTTTGCCGCTGGTGCCATGGCATTCAGTTCGGTCAGTGTGATTAGTAATTCATTACGTTTATCAACACTCAAGTAAATCATGATTCACGGTTCATCCACATCGCCGATAGCATTTCAATGGGATGCATGGTATGCTTCAGTAGGAGGCCGTAGTATCCATATTGCGGAAGTAGATAAGTATTTACAACAAATTCGTGAATATCAATATCCTCGATTCACGGGCGCAGTGAATCCTCAAAAGACACTTTTTGCATCCAATCAAGAAGTATCGCAATTCATCAAGAATACAGCCCGTACATTAGGTGCAGATGAAGTGGGGATTGCGATGATTGAACCGAGTGATGTATATAAAGACCGAGTGATTAATGAGCCATTTGCCATCGTGGTCGGACAAAAAATGCTCTGGCGTGAATTTCAGGGCGTACCCAATGAGCGCTCCGCAATTGAATGTCTGCGCATTTATTTCACGCTCGGAGAAATCGTGATTGCCCTTGCGGAACATATTCGCGCACTCGGTTATGCATGTACTGTTGAGCATCCGATTGGTGACAGCGATGTATTGCATGTACCACTTGCGCTAAAAGCAGGATTCGGCGAATTGGGTAGGCATGGCTCCATCATCCATCCAACGATGGGTCCACTCTTTCGGCTTGGCAGCGTGATCACCGATATGTCACTCGCCATCGATACACCCATCGATGCGGGCATCGCCAAGTTTTGTGATACATGTAAAGCATGCAGAATTTATTGTCCTGCCGATGCCATTCCCGATGAACGCTCAAGTGAGGCAGGCAAAGATCATTTGGGAAATGATCGATATATGGTCGATACAGGACGCTGTTTTCCGTATTTTGCAAAAGATCATTATTGCTCGGCTTGTCTTGCTGTATGCGTGTATAATCACAAAGAATGGGCAAGAGATTTTGAAGGTTTCAAAACAAAGCTTTTTCCTGATTTACAGCTTAAAGAAGCACCGGAACCCGTTGATCCCGAAGCAGAAACACATTGGTATCCACTTCGCAAACGATAATTTGGAAACATCATGCATCATATTCTCCTCATCGTCCTCATCCTTGGTTTGATTGGATGTAGCAAAGAAGAAACGATTACTCTCACTTCCGCAAAGGGCGGTAAAAATTTTGGCGGTGTCTTTCGCATCAACATGATTCGCGGCAATCCAAATGGACTTGACCCCGTGATCATCAATAGCAAGCTAGCGGATGATATTGCATTGCAAGTCTATGATCGATTGATTTCATTTGATTCAAGTTTGGGCGTGATTCCCGAGGCGGCAAGTTCCTGGGAAATCTCCGAAGATGGAAAAGAATATGTATTCCATATCCGCTCGGACATGAGATTTCATGATAATGCATGTTTCCCGAATGGAAAGGGTCGCAAAATGACCGCCAAAGATGTGGAATATTCACTTGTTCGCGCATGTGATCCCAAATCCCGAACCGTACATTATTGGGCATTTAAGGATAAAGTTGTGGGAGCCAATGCATTCTATGATGCCCGCTTGACTGATAAACCGGTGAGCACAATTGAAGGCATTCAAGCCATTGATGACAGCACATTGAAGATTCGACTCACCCGCGCATATTCTCCATTCCTCTTACTACTTGCAAATTCACTCGGATGCATTGTACCAAAAGAGGCGATTGAGAAATATGGTCGTGACTTTTTCCAGAATCCCGTTGGCACTGGACCATTCATGTTTGTGGAATGGCGACCCGACATTTCCATGACATTCCGCAAGAATCCAAACTATTGGCAAAAAGATGAAGTTGGAAATAAGCTTCCCTATTTGGATTCACTTGTGTTCACTTTTATCAAAGATGACAAATTGCAATTGAAAGAGTTCACTGATGGCAATTTGGATGAATGTTTCACATTACCGACTGAGTTCTTTGAAGACATCGTTGATACGAAAAACAAGAAAGCCAAAGCACCGTATGATCAATTTCAATTACAATCCACACCAGCTTTGCTGACATGGTTCATAGATTATCTCTGCATCAAAGCGCCATTTGACAATCCCGATGTGCGCCGAGCATTCAGTTATGCGATTGATAGAAAAAATATCGTGAAATATGTATTGAAAGATGCGCCATATGGTCCTGCGCTACATGGCATCACGCCGCCCGTTTTCAAGAATTATGATATCAAGAATATACCAGGATTTGATCTCAATATTCAAAAAGCACGCGAACTTCTAGCAAAAGCAGGTTATCCGAATGGGAAGAATTTTCCGAAAGTTACATTCCATATTTATCCCGAGCCAAGACTTGTACAAGTTGCCGAAGCAGTTCGCTCGATGATCAAATCCAATCTCGGTATTGAATTGCAAATCCAAACAATTCAGTTCTCTGAATTCCTGCAATTGGCTGAAGAAGGAAAACTTGCGATGTGGGGCACACGCTGGTATGGTGATTATCCCGATCCCGAAAATTATATCAATCTCTTGGATGGTGCTCTTGTTCCCAAAACTCTCAGCGAGCCAAGCTATCCAAATAGCACCCGCTATAAAAACTTTGAAGCAACAGCATTATTCGCACAAGCAATGGCGGAGACTGATGAAGCGAAACGCATGGAGCTCTATCGCAAAGCTGAATCAATGGCCATCGCAGATGCACCCGCCACAATGCTCTTTTATGAAAATCACTATCGCCTGCTCCAACCATGGGTGCGTGGATATCCGCTTGATGGTCTTGCGAGAGTGAATCTGCGGACCGTGTGGTTTGAAAAAAATGATAATTGAGAAATGGAAAATTATAAATGATGCCCCCAACGGGGTCTGATATCTGTAACATAATGGCATGTATTAGCCGCCAATGACCCCATAGAGGTCGCATATCGGTAATACGAAGTCCTGGAGAGCCGCCAATGACCCCATCGGGGTCGCATATCGGTAACATGAAACACAGTGAATCATAAAGCACTCACATATTACGCAATCTCATTTATCTTCATTTCTTCGTTCATGTCATGCGGGACAGTACGATTAAGCAAAAAACATCGCAGCACACTTCAGACAAATCAAAGTGTAAATGTAAGTGGAATCACAAGAACATTTCATCTCTATAATCCATCGCAAACAGTCAATAAACCAATCATATTTCTCTTTCATGGTAATGGTGGTAGCGCTGATGGGATTGCAGGATTAACAAAAGTAAAAGCACCCTATGTTCCATGGTTTGACATCGCAGCAAATGAAGGACTCATTCTTGTGATTCCTGATGGAACAATCGGTCCGAAAAATTCACAAGGCTGGAATGATTGCAGAAATGATGCAGCAAGAATACCGACAACTGATGATGTAGGATTCATCAATACACTTCTGGATACATTACAACAAACACTCCGATATGATACGCGGAAAGTCTATATGGTGGGAACTTCAAATGGCGGACATTTCGTGATGCGTCTTGCGCAAGACATGCCGGAACGAATAACGGCATTTGCTTCAATCGTCGCCGCCGGTCCTGCTAATTCCAAATGCACCACATCAACGATTCCAGTTTCCGCATTATTCATGAATGGTACAGCAGATCCACTTGTTCCCTATCTGGGTGGAAATACTGAAAATGGTTCGGTACTTTCAACTGATAGCAGTATTGCATATTGGGTAAAAAGAAATGGAACAAAAGATACTCCCATCATCACTGAATTCCCACAAAAGAGTTCTTCGAAAGTGATCTCTTACCGGTATGCTCAAGGACTAAATGGTACCGAAGTCATGCTATACAAAGTAGAAGGCGGAGGACATATCGAACCCAGCCGAAGAGAGCGCTATTCCTTTCTGTGGACAGCATTTGTCGGCACTCAAAATGAAGATATTGAAAGCGCTGAAGAGATATGGAAATTCTTTAAAGAGAAGATTCGAAAATAGTCCAATCGAGTATTTTCATAATGTACAAATACTAAAACAACTAACATTAATCATATTAACATTATTGAATGGACATCAGATTCAAATTCTTTATAGACCATTTTTCAACAGAACAACAACTTAGTGATCAGACAAAAGCAGAAATATGTAATCACTTGTCAATTGTACATCTGGAAAAAAAACATGTTTTAATAAAAGAAAACCAATATCACGACTATGCTTATTATGTAATCAAAGGTGCTGTAAGAAGCTATTATCTGAAAGACGGTGTAGAAGTGAATACTTGGTTTGCTTTGGAAAATGAAATGGTTGGATCATTGCAGAATTTTAAAAACCATCCCTCGAGAACTACTATCGAGTTGATGGAAAATAGCAAGTTGATATCTATCAATCTAAAGCAGATAAAGCCTTTAATGTTAAGCAATGTTCAGATTGCAAATTTCATTAATGCAATCATTGAAGAGTATGCTCTATTCTTGGAAGATAAAGTATACTTCTCACAAATGATGAGTTCGATGGATAAATATCTGGTTTTACTTGAACAAGAGCCACAACTTTTTCAACGTATCCCATTGACATACATTGCTTCTTTTCTTGGAATTTCGAGGGAAACACTTAGCCGTTTGAGAGCAAAATAATTTTGTGACATTTGTCAAATGAACTCATTGTTCCGAATTGCATATTGCATTAAAAGGAGAACAATGATGAATGAAATAACTCAGAATAACAGAATTTTGTCCATAGACCTCGCCAGAGGATTGGCAGTATTATTTATGATTGCTGTTCATACCTTGATGGTTTTTGCAAATCAAGAAGTACGAGACTCAGTATTCGGACAAATAATAGAATTTCTTGGTGGACCGCCGGCCGCTCCCGTATTTATGACTTTGATGGGATTTTCATATGTATATTCCAGAAAGTCTGAACTGAAGTCAAGATTAACTCGT
>JBIKKD010000103.1:0-5324 GCA_044360565.1 Kapaibacterium sp. (SeqCode) | reverse complement strand
GCGGGTACATATTCCGTTCAAGTTAAAAATGCCTGTGATGAAATTGCAGAAGAAAAAACCGTGAAAATTTCTGTTTTTGCCGCACCCAATATTTTTAGACAAACTCCTGACACAACAGTATATCGTGGTTTTGCAACTCGCTTGCGCGTTGTGACTTCAGGAGAATCACTTGTGTATGCTTGGTATAAAAACGATGTCCTCTTGCCGAAAGACACAACAGCAATCTTGACCATCAGTCAAACACAATTTGCAGATAGCGGTATCTATCATTGCGTGCTTACCAATTCTTGTGGAACCGTGGAATCAAATCCAATCAAATTATCTGTGATTCAACCTCCGGCCGGACCAAAACTCACGATCTCTGTCAATACAATTGACTTCGGTTGCATAGATAAGAACACACTCAAGGATACAACTCTCACTGGTTTGATCAAGAATGATGGCGAGACACAATTGACTGTTTCCTCTATTACCATCAATGGTTCACAGAAAGCCAATTTCAGTGTCATTGAAGGTGCAGGTTCATTTAATCTTGATGCTGGTTCAACAAGAACATTGAAGATACAATTCAAGCCCGAAAACAAGAAGTTCAATACTGCAGAATTGGTGATTGTTAGCAATTCAACAGCTGGTGCAGAGACATTGCTTCCATTATCCGGCACTTCATGCTTTGAGGAAGTAATTACTTCGAATTATGAGTATGGTTCAATAGAGAATGGTTCAACAGGAAAGGATACGATCATCCAAGTGATCAATTCCGGCACGAAGGCAATGAGGGTTGATTCAGTGTCTGTTTCCGGTCCATCATTCACGATTGTAAATCCTGCAACATTCCCCGTGACTGTCAATGCAGATGATACAATGTCCATCACAGTGAAATTCAATAATGCAAATGCGGGAACATATACCGAGACTTTGAATGTAAAAACAGGACTTGGAATGTATGCATACACATTATCCGGAACAGTAAAGCAACCGAGTGGCATCATTGAATTGGGTGAAGACAGAGGCTTTGCGGTTTATCCCAATCCTGCTATAAATACATTATCAATCGCATCAAAATTTGAGGCGAGAATTCGCGACATGAAGATTGTTGATAAACTAGGAAATACTGTAGCATTGATGAGCATTTCTGAGATTTCGGCGGGAGCTTCTATTCAAATACAATTGAGTGAACTTCCACAGGGAGCATATTATTTGATGATCTATGAAAGAAATGGAAAATCATCAGCAATTCCGTTCATGATTATTCGGTAAACTTTCAAGCAATGATTAAGAATCCCCGACTCATACATATTGAGTCGGGGATTTTTTTATGGCTTATAAATCATGAAATGAAAAGGCGTTTGAACTTTTTGCCCTTGCAGATTATAACAAGCGATTGCCAATAAATCAGCTCCTGCTTGATGAGTGGCAATGAATATGGGTTCACTTGGATTAACCGCATTTGCGATGGTTATGAATCCTGCAGTTGAATATGATTCAGAATGAATCGAGATGAAATATTGCTTGGTATTAATGTCCCATGTACAAGAGAAATTACCGGTTCCGGTTAATGATGCACCATTTGTTTGAATGGAACCATAAGCGATTGGTGCAATTCTTTTTTCAGCCGATGAAGTTGAAGATTGATATACGCGCATGATATCTCCACCATCCACAGTCACATTTCCTTCAAAATATCCTGCATAACTTGTTCTCTTGGCATTCACGGGCGCTTTACCACGAATTGCGATTGCAGAGTCACCTGCAACGACTGCATCAACTCCGTATTGAAGTCCTATCATTGAACTTGTGCGCGCTTGAACGGCAACAGCATTTCTACCTTCTACCAAGGATTTCACACCTATGCCTTGCACTGAGCTGTTTGAAGTATAAGCAGACATTGCCGGACCGCTTTGACTAGTACCATATACTCCGGCTCCTTGACCGGCATGCATTCCAAAAACACCATAACCATTTGCATTCTTTGAATTATTTAATCCTTTGATGCCGGCTGAAAATATTCCCGGATTTAACTGATCAATGGATCCAAGAACTCCGCTTGCATTGGAATCTAGAGAATTGGTTGCACCAAATACTCCGGCTTGACTACCGGTTGTAGCAGTATGAATTCCATAGACCCCATTCGAAAATGCTGAGATACCACGAATTCCTATTCCTTGCTGAGAATGACCTTCAACACCTATTCCTGCACCTTTATGTCTTCCCATTACTCCACTTCCGCGATTTCCATCACTACCAACTTCGCCATAAATCGCAGATGAAGCATTACCAATTTGTTGCGAAGTCAATACAGCATGTACAGAATATGCGGTATCACTTGTTGATGCAGATAGAGCATAAAGTGCTGGATGTCTATTCGCAGTTCCAAGATGTTGCGCAATGATTCCAATGCTATCTGTACTCATTCCAACAATTCCAATACCTGTATTTGAAGATCCAACAATTGCATTTCCTTTTCCTGAATGCGTACCAAATATTCCGATACCATTCGAACCTCCGCTTTGCACATTACCACGAATCGCGGAAGAAGATTTTCCAACTGCATTGGCTGTGAGATTACCGAAAACGCCTGAAATTGAATCTGCACCCGACTGATTGGTAACAAGTATGCCTGATGTTTTATCTGTATTCGTATTCGTCATCGTAACTTCTATACCATGCTTCTTCGCATTTGATTCAACTCGCATTGCAGAACCTGTACCATTGGCATTGCTCAAAGAGAAAAATCCTGCCGAACCATTGCCTTTTGCAAAACCTGCAATGGCAGCTCCATTACCATTATTCTCTCCAATGAGCGCATGCTGAGTCCCGGGATTTGTTTCAATCACAAATCTTCCTGCAGGACCATTTCTGGTATTTCTGATATTAAACAATGTATCAGTGAATCCTGCTGATTGATCATAAGGAAGTGTCAAAGTAATTGAAGGTGCATCAACCCAGACAAGCGTTTTCTTAACTGCATCATATGACAAGTACTGTTTATCAGTTGGACTTTTGGGAACAAGAAACCTATCATAATCCAAAGAATTAGATTCAATCTTACTACCATCAAGCGCACCTTCAGCAATTCTTAAATACACTACTCCATCTACATTATTAGTTTGAATTGACCCATCCCCAAGAATGGACGAGACAACTGGCTTCCATTCCATCGACTTTCCATTCGATATCATTGCCTCTCCATTTTTAGAGCCTGAAATATTGATATCGTCTGAATAGATGGATTGGTTTGTGACTCCAAGTGCTTTGATTGCATAAGGTGCAGTTGTGAATGCAATACGAGATGATTCAACACCATCAATCATTATACTGAGATAGTACTGTTTGTCGAAAGTTGCGTTTAGTGGTTTTTGTGAACCAATGGTCACTGAATAATACCCCTTCTCGGTAGTGACATCTTGTGTCTCTTGATGGATGAATTGCAGAGATTGGATATCATCATAAATGGTGAATGTCATGCGTTGCACGCCACTCATAGGTATGCCTTGATTATCATAAAGATGTCCCTGATATGTAAGCTCTTTTGGAATCTGCGAAAAGATCTGGATATGGCTGATGAGAGCGATCAAACCTATCATTAAAACATTGTACAAATGTTTCATATTTCAACTCTGGTATTTTTAAATAGTATTCTTGTATGTAAAAAAGTATTTCTCTAAAGAACACAACATGTAAAAAAAAGGGGGGCGACTTTACTATTCATTGAACTGCATAATCATCCCCCACTTGATCTCATATTCTTCGTACAATATACTAGTACTTGTTTCTCGCCTGCTTCAACAATTCCCGAGTCTGTAATCTTTGTTGTCTTCTTAATGTTGCTTCTTCATATCTTCTGACATCATCAGATGTCACAGGTGTTATTAAAGGAACTTGTAAAGGTTTGCCATATTGATCGATAGCCACGAATGTCAGATATGCACTTGATGTATGCACCTGCACGCCATGAAGGGGATCCTCTCGGAAAACCTTCACTCCAATTTCCATAGATGTAGAGAAGGCGCGATTGACACTTGCAAGGACTCTAACAACATGCCCAAGCTTTATTGGCTCGAAAAAGTTGATTACATCCACGGATGCGGTCACACAAACTTTGCCGGAATGACGCATGGCTGCCAAAGCAGCTGCAATGTCAATCCAATGCATCAAGCGACCACCAAGCAAATTGCCAAGTTGATTTGTATCATTGGGCAAAACGAGATTCGTCATCTCAACAATTGATTCAGATGGGGCTCTTCCCTTTATTTCAGCATGGTTCTGCATATTTTACTCCTTGTTAGGGAATTGATTGTTCCGCAACCTCTACTGACGACTTCAATTTACCATTGGCAAATCTTTTTTTGTACAATTCAATCATTGACTTTGCATCATCATATCTTCTAAGCGCAATCAGCGATTCAATTTTACCAGCAAATGCGGTTTCATAATGTTCGGTATCAGGATAATCATCAATGATGACATCATAATAAATTAATGCAGACCTATTGGAATACAGATTTCTGTATAATTCTGCGGTTATCAATTCTCTTTCAGCAAGCCTATTACGAAGTTCATTGATGCGCTTTCCGGACTCTTCATATAAGGAGTCTGAAGGATAGATTGCCTGAAATTCCGAAAAGCTTGAAATCGCCTTCTTAGTATAATCCTGATCTCTGTCGGCGGGAGGCGCCAATTCATAATAACACATTCCCGTTTTGAACAATGCTGATTTGTTCAATGAGCTGGTAGGGTAACTTCTTCGAACCATGCCATAATTGAAAGCCGCCATGACATACTCTTTGCGAGCAAAACTTATCTCACCAAGATAGTATTGAGCATCATCGGCATATTGTGTTGTTGGAAATTGCAAACGGATCACATCGAATAGTCTTTGTGCCTCGAAATAATCCTCACCCTTGAATGCTTCAATACCCGCAGTATATGCAGTCTCGGCATCCTTGATTTCTCCGGTTTGCTTTACTCCGGAACAGGAAAGTAGAATTGTGGCAATTACCAAGCATGCCAGAGAAACTATATTCCTTAGCGATACAATTGATAGGCAATATTGAACATTGGATTTCATATAACAAAATTAGACTTTTTCTCACTAATGGCGTATTTTACAATAAAATTCACATTCAGATATATATGATTATCACTGACAGTGCAATCATTCTGCATGGAAGAAAATTTAGCGATACGAGCAAAATTCTTCATGCTTATACAAAAGAGCATGGAAAAATTTCATTGATTGCAAAAGGGGTTCGAAGTGCAAAGAATACCATGGGAAGCGCAATCGAAGCATTGCGTTGTAGCTCAATCACTTGGTATAAGTATCC
>JBIKKD010000102.1:0-5329 GCA_044360565.1 Kapaibacterium sp. (SeqCode) | reverse complement strand
TATAACATTCCAGGAACATATTCCGTGAAATTGACAGTGACAAGTGGTAGTGGAATGAATAGTGCGACAATGACAAATATGATCACGGTAAATCAATCCCCAAGTGCGATTGGCCGTGGAGCATTCAATGCATGTCAAGGTTTACAACAAGTATTGGGTCCTACGATTGCACCCACAGGTGGCTTACCTCCTTATACATATTCTTGGTCGCCATCAACGGGATTGAATAATCCATTCACTCTCAATCCAACATTGCCGATTGATTTTACGAATCAAAGAATCTATGCTCTTACAATCACCGATCAAAGAGGATGCAGCATAACTGTTCGAGACACCGTGAATCCGAATCCGGTGATGATAGTCAGTGCCGGTGCCGATCGAACTGAATGCGCTGGTGCAGTGGTCACATTGGGTGGAAATCCAACTGCGGTTGGAGGTACGATGCCATATACATATGCTTGGTCGCCGACTGTCGGACTCAGTTCTTCGGTGATTGCCAATCCAACATTTGTGATCAGGCAGAATCAAATCTATGTGGTTACCGTAACTGATGCTCGAGGATGTGTAAAACAGGATACAGTGAATATATCCATGCATCCCGAATTGAAAGTTAATGCTGGTGCTGATAAACTCCTCTGCATGAATGCAATAGATACTCTTGGCGGAAAGCCGACAGTCACCGGTGGTTTTCCACCATATGTATATCAGTGGATTCCGGGGACGGGTTTATCATCGGCGACAATTGCGAATCCCATCATCACTAATCCTCAAACACGCAATTATATCCTGCAAGTCACAGATGGTGCGGGTTGCACCAAGAAAGACACCATACAAATCACTGCAATGCTACCCATAAAGCCTGCACTTCGCATTGTGAAAGGAAATACCGCTTTATGTGCCGGTGATAGTATTGTGCTGGAAGCTATGGGAGATTTTGCAACATATCGTTGGAAAGATGGTTCGAATAAAAGAACTATCACCATTCGCAAGTCAGATACTGTATTTGTGGAAGGTAAAACCGCAAATGGATGTGCAATGATATCAGACACCATGATCATTCGCATGATTGAAAAACCGAATATGAACATTCTTGGTTTGAGTACATATTGTGAGAATGTTATCATCACTCTATATGCCGAATCATCGCCGAATTTTACGCAGTCATGGTCTGTGATCGGTGGTCTAATCATTGGAATCAATACAGCAGATTCTGTGAAGATTCGAATGCAGAAATCAGGCATTATTCAGCTTGAGAGAAAACAAGGAAATTGCACTTTCTTGCAAAGAGATTCTGTGAGAGTTTTTCCCGCAGTGTTAGGGAAAATCACTGTGATTGGAAATCCTGAATCTTGCGAAGGTGATACTGTATTGCTTTCGATTGAAAGTGATATTCGTGAATATACTTGGTCGGATGGAAGCAAGGGTAAAAAAACATTGACTCGTTCCGGAATATTTTGGGCCGATATTGAAGATCGAAATGGTTGTATTTCACGATCGGATACTGCTACGATACGATTCAATGCCCCTCCCGTGAAGCCCACAATCACTGTGAATGGAGATTCACTCATTGCATCAAGTGCAACTGCATATCAGTGGTATTCTGAAAATGGAGAAATACCAAATGCACTCTCGCAATGGTTCATGCCCGATACCACTGGATTTTATCGAGTGCGTGTGTGGAATGTGGAGGATTGTTCAAGCATTTCCGATCCATTCTCTTTCATCAGAGTAACTGCATTGCCAAAAGAAGAAAGACAAGCATCCAAGATTCTTGGTCATCCGATAGACAAAGAACTGCGCATCCTTCATCCATATCAAAATCCTCAAATTTCCATTTTCAATATGCTTGGAATACAAGTATATCAAGAAAGGGCAGAATCATTTCAGCATTCGATATCAGTTGAGCATTTACCTCAAGGATATTATTCATTAATAATCGATTCTGAAGTTCTACCGATACTGATTCTTCGTTAATATTTCCCTTCAAAAACCTCCCACATGAATCGAAAATTTCAGATTTGATTGTAATGCAAGATTAGCAGAGCAGTTTTGTTGTTTTTGGGAAATAAACTTAAAAAAAGTCCGTACTGATTAAGTAATGACTACGGAGACTGACCTCCTAAATTTGCTCAAACTTTGGAGATGATGATGAATACTCCTCCAAAAGGGTAAACACCAGCAATTGAGGTTTTATGTCAAAGCAGAATAATCAGTCATCGGGAACTGAGAAAAGAGGAAGGATGAGTCGCGGAAACAGAAAGCGTGAATCGGACACATCATTTTCATCCATGCAGTCTGAATTGATGAGCAAGACACTTGAGCTCATTCAAATAAAAGATGTTATGGGAAATGCGCATAGAGCATTGTCAGGATTGAAAAAGGAAATTGACAGGGCTGATCTTAAGCTCATGTTGAAGGAGATATTGCGTTCATTGCAGGTGGAAGGTCCGAAGAAGCGGGATTGGGAATTGTTTCACTCGCAATTGCGGATGTACAATGAACCGTTCATGGAGGCATTATGCAAGAAATTCCCCACTCTTTCACATCAAGAGATACGCATTGCATCGCTTCTCAAGTCCGGCATGACCACCAAGGAGATTGCAGAGCTTTTTGCAATTCAGGTTAGGACTGTTGAGAATCATCGTTTCAGCATTCGTAAGAAGATGCAAATTAGCCCTGATAGGGATTTGGTGTCTGAATTGCAGAATCTTACATGAGTTAATCAGGGAAATACTTTGTTGGTAAGAAAAACTCATTAGATTTGCATCATTGATTTGACATAGGCCTCAAGTTTTGTCAGTAATTGACAAGAAGGAATCAGGTGTAAATCCTGAGCTGTCGTGCAACCGTGAATCCAATCGGATCAGCCGGATACTTCCCTTGAGAGTCAATGCATAGCACTCACGAGAAGGTGCGGGCATCTGCGGTTCAGTATATGACCATGGCCACACTTTCCTTTTATACTAAGGTGTTGTTACCATGAAGTCACAGATGAATAGCAAACTCATTCTTCTTTCTGCTCTCATTCTTATTGCCGCATTCGGCAGAATCATTCCACATCCATATAATATGTCACCAATTGCCGCTATGGGCTTATTGGGTTCTGCGTATTTTTCTCGAAAATGGATGGCTTTATTGATTCCATTCCTAGCCACTTGGTTCAGCGATCTCTTTATCAATAATCTGATTTATCCTGAATTATTTGATGGATTTACTTGGTTTTATGCGGGTTCTGCATGGGTATATGGAAGTTATGCATTGATTAGCATGATGGGCTATATTCTTTTGAATACTGTATCAATAGCACGCATTGCATCGAGCAGCATTCTTGCGACTTCCATCTTCTTCCTCATCACGAATTTTGGTGCTTGGATTGGAAATCCCATGTATCCTCAAACATTTGAGGGATTGATGATGAGTTATGCCGCAGGTTTGCCATTCTTGCAAGGCAGTTTTGTTGGTGATTTGATGTATTCCGGTATATTATTCGGTGGTTTTGCATTGGCAGGCAAGACATTGAATATTGCGATTGCCAAAACAGAGCAGATATGAAAAGCATGCTGAAGATGCTTGTTATGCTTTGTGGTATGACAAGCATATATGCACAATTTCCGGACAGAGTAGGTATGCCGGGTAATGATGCAATTCCAGCCGATCAATTGGGTTTGAAATGGGGTGTTTCATCTCAAGTAATGCCGGGACTTCTTTCCATTGCTAATAAAAATGGAGAAAAGGTAGGCATTGATGATGTAAACAATGCACTTGGGAAAGCTGATCAACAAGTGATCAGTTTGGGGGATGGCGGAATGGCGACAATGATGTTTGCGCAACCGATTACAGATGGTCCCGGACCTGATTTTGCCGTATTTGAAAATTCCTTCGAAGACTACTTTTTGGAACTTGCTTTTGTTGAAGTGAGTAGTGATGGTATGCATTTTGTGCGTTTTCCTGCAAGTTCACTCACATCATCTGCAAAGCAAATCGGACCATTCGATCGTATTCCGGATGTGCGTAAGCTCAATAATCTAGCCGGAAAATATCGAGGTGGATTTGGTACTCCATTTGATTTGTCTGAATTGAAAGATAGTACTGGAATTGATATCCAATCTATCACGCATATTCGTGTGATTGATGTGATTGGTTCTATTGATCCGCGCTTTGCTTCTTATGATTCAGATGGAAATATCATCAATGATCCTTGGCCTACGCCATTTCCAACATGTGGTTTTGATTTGGATGCGATTGCAGTGATCAATGAGAAAGTGCAAAGCGAAGGGAAGATAGAAGTAGCTCCGAATCCCGTGCATGCAAGCGCTGATGGGCTGGCCAGAGTGATTTCCGGGTTGCAACAATTTGATATATATACCATGGAAGGTGTATGGGTAAGTCGAGTGGAGAATGGGTTCATTTCCATTTCAGGACTTTCCGCCGGATTATATCTCATGAGAGGAATTGAACAGGGGAGTATTCAAGCAGGCACATTAATGATTTTACGCTGATTATTTTTTCTTTAATGCTTTTTCGAGATCTCCGCCGAATGTTGAGATCATCTTGCGCAATACATCATAATCTTTGTCAGTAGTCGGTGCCAATCCTTCCACGCTATAAGTGGCATACAATGTTTCTTTTCCTGCTGGTGTGGATTGAAAGTCAAGCAATGCTTGAATCAATTCTGTTTTCATGTCCTCCGGAAAATCTGCACGAAACACGAAGGGATCATTCGGTATGCTTTCCGTGTAACCTATGATTTTGACCGCTGAATAAATGTCAGGATACTGTTTGATTACGCGAGCTCTTGCATCAAGGATTTCGCCTGTCTTTTTATCCGGTGGAGAATAATAAGTTGCGCCCGCTTCAACCTGATCTTGATAGACCATTGTCACCACATTATCATGTCTCATCGCAAAGACTTCTTCGGCGGGTTTGATGCCTTTTTTGTCGAGAAGGGCTTTGGGGAGAATATATCCTGAAGTTGAAGCTGCATCGACAAATGCGACTTTCTTCCCTCTGAGATCATCGATGGAATTGATTCCGCTATTTGTTTTTGCTATGAATTGTCCGCGATAGGTAGTTTCTCCATCTCTGCGAATGACTTTCAATGCGGCCTTGACCCCATATTTTTGATGTGCAAGAATATAACTAAATGTATTCATCGCGGCAATGTCAGCTTTCCCACTTCCAAAAGATTCCACTACTGCAATGAAACTCGTTGGAAATGTAGCCACGAAATGGTATCCGGTTTTTGCTTCCAGATATGCCACAAGACTATCGGCGCTATTACTCAATTTCTGAGCATCCACTGAGGGAGTGAGCAAAATTCGAATGGGAT
>JBIKKD010000101.1:0-5353 GCA_044360565.1 Kapaibacterium sp. (SeqCode) | reverse complement strand
TTTTGGCTTTTTGCAAACCATTGATCACACCTGCGATGAATCTTCGAACTTTTGTTTGTTGCGATTCGAGTTGCACACGATATTGATCGATATCAAGCGTGGTCAAACGCGCGGCACCACTCTCAATTGCGGCTTTTGCAACGGCGGGTGAAACATAAAGAAGAACGCGATTGTCGAGTGGTTTTGGAATGATATATTCTTTACCATAGACAATAGGATCTCCGCCATAAGCACGGACCACATAATCTGGAACGGGTTCTTTTGCTAATTCGGAAAGTGCATATACGGCTGCAATTTTCATTTCATCATTGATTGCCTTTGCACGAACATCCAATGCTCCTCTGAAGATGAAAGGGAAGCCAAGAACATTATTAACTTGATTCGGATAATCGCTTCTGCCTGTCGCCATGATGATGTCAGTACGCACAGAATATGCATCTTCATATGAAATTTCAGGATCAGGATTTGCAAGTGCGAATACAATCGGATTTGCAGGCATGGAAGCAATCATTTCTTTGCTCACAAGACCTGCTGAACTACAACCCAAGAATACATCAGCCTTTTTCATGAGATCTGCCAAATCAGCAGGAGCAGTTCCATTCGCAAACTCTGCTTTGGTTTCTGTCATGTCTGCATCTCTTCCAGGGAAGATGAGTCCTTTGCGATCACAGAGATAGATATTCTCTTTTTTTACACCAAGTTTTTCATACATTCTGCAACATGCAATCGCACTTGCACCGGCACCGCTCACAGCAACAATCACTTCATCAATTTTCTTGTTTTGTATATCCAATGCATTAAGCAATGCGGCACCACTAATGATTGCGGTTCCATGTTGATCATCATGCATGATTGGAATCTGCATGCGTTTTTGCAATTCCTGCTCGATATAAAAACATTCCGGTGCTTTGATATCTTCAAGATTGATACCACCAAATGTCGGCTCGAGATTCACAACTGTATTGATGAATTCATCAGGATCTTGTGTGGTGATTTCAATGTCGAACACATCGATGTCGGCAAATTTCTTGAACAATACGCCCTTGCCTTCAAATACAGGTTTTCCGGCGGCGGCACCGATATTGCCAAGTCCGAGAACGGCGGTTCCATTTGAAATCACGCCAACAAGATTTCCTTTGGCCGTATACTCATAGACCATTTCTTCATTTGCGGCAATTTCCTTGCAAGGTTCTGCAACACCGGGTGAATAGGCGAGTGAAAGTTCATATTGAGTGGATACGGATTTGCTTGGTATGACTTCTATCTTACCTTTTCTTCCGGATGAATGATATTCAAGTGCATCTTCTCTTTTGATTGTACGCTTTGTCATGTGTAGCTATTGATTATGAAACAAAGTGGTGAATTCTAGTTTATTGCATCCGTGCATCAGATTGAAAACGACTGATGAATTCGGATACGATGGGGTCTTCTGTTATCTGCAAAGTATGTGCATCGCCTTCAAAACACACTTTTCCATTATCCAACATTGCAACATGATCAGCAATATTGAATACGGAAAACATATCATGTGTTATGACAAGAGATGTGATGGATAGTTTCTTCGACAATTCAAGTATCATTTTGTCTATTTGCTCTGAATTGACGGGATCCAATCCGGTGGTCGGCTCATCATAGAAAATATAGGATGGACTCCCAACAAGCGCTCTGGCAACTCCAACGCGCTTTTTCATTCCGCCGGAAAGATCACTCGGTTTTTTGGCACTCAGCAAGGAAAATTCTTTTTCAAAATGCATTGTGCCATTTTCGGAAATATCAGGTAGCAAACCAACGGCGGATAATACTCTGCGAGCTTCGCTATTGAGCAGATCCATATCGCGTTCCCCATGCTCATATAATCCAATGATCACATTCTCATATACTGTCATTGAGTCAAATAATGCGGCACCTTGAAAAACATAGCCGATATTTCTACGGATGTCAAACAATTCTTTTTGCGTCATGGATGCAACGGAATGTCCATCAATCTGCACTTCACCTTGATCTTGGGTGAGCAGACCGACAATATGCTTGAGCAATACACTTTTACCGCATCCAGATTTGCCGATGATGCAAGTGATTTTCCCATTTGGTATGGCAAGATTGATGCCTTGCAATACATGTTTTGGACCGAATGATTTATGTACGTCTTTAAGTAGAATCATGATTGTCAATTATTAAAATGCATAACGCCAACTAATCTTCATTTCCCATTCTTTTTGTTGTCTCGTAGAGATTGCATTCGCAGGCGCTGATGCTCTTGTCAATTGTAAAAGTAAATTGCGAAGTGCATCATAATCTCCGAGAATCGTGACGGGAACATCCACGCTGAATTCATAATTGCCGGATAGATCACCGATTGTTCCGGCAGCCCTCCATGCAACATCACTGAACAATTGTCCGCTGAGATTCAATCGTGCTTGCGATAAATCAGACAATCCTTCTTGTAAACTAATCGTGGCATTCGTAAGTAAACCTGTTCCTTCAAGCAAACCGGAAAACAACTGTGATGCTGCCGCCGATAATGAATTGGACAATTGATCGCCCAAGCCTCTGGTACCAATTCCTCCGCCGGCTGAACCTCGTCCAAATAACTCGGCTTGCGTTCTACCTACAATCAATTTCATGAGGGCATCATTTCTTATTTGGGAGGAATCTCCGATAGCCTCAATGCCATTGCTTTCCCATGTGATGGAAACTTGAGGGAGATTTTTTGTACCCGTAATTTTCATGATGACTCGGAAATTCTCAAGTACGTCATCATATCGGGTTTGACCTTTGTAAACAGCAAGTAAATCCAAAGTCGGATTGGTTAACTCACCGGTATTGAACAGTAAACTACCGGATGCATCAAATACTTTCAAGAACTTGTACTGAGAACCTTCGAGCAATTTGATTTCACCAAAGAGTCGTGGAAGTTTGAATGATTCTTTTTGAAATCGCAATGCAGTTTGTTTATTAGTTGGCTCAACATTTGCACGAATTTCTTCAAATGTTCCTAGAATCATTTTGAGGAGAAATTTGCCCGGCATGAGAACATTCAAATCATAATCCAATAAATCATTGAAACCGGCTCTTTTTCTACGCAATAATTCATTTTCATCAATGCCTTCATTGTCGATGTCTTTTGTTATTTCTTTTGATTCCGTTTTTGAAATGCCAGCTTCAGATAATGCTTTGAACAAATCCGCCACGGGATTG
Source organism: Kapaibacterium sp. (SeqCode) (assembly GCA_044360565.1). Taxonomy (GTDB): domain Bacteria; phylum Bacteroidota; class Ignavibacteria; order Kapaibacteriales; family UBA961; genus UBA961. Next base: position 2,155 of record JBIKKD010000101.1, on the reverse strand, counting down.
TCAGGTGAATGAAGTAATTGTCTTTGCTCTGAGTTCAAAACAGTATATCGTACTCCCGATGCAGTCACTTGTTCTTCTTCCGGTGGCATTGTTATCGAAGCTTGCATCACTTTTACATCACCTCGCAAAAATGGCTTCTTGAATGTGCCATAAAATCGAAGTGGATTCTGACCAGACGCAATTGTGAATTTTCCATACATCGCCGGCATGGTGCTGGCAGATGCATCACTCAATACCAATAATTGTTTTGATACAATGTTCAAATCGAAATTCTTGATATAGATGATGTCATATAGATTGAGATTGCCTGTAATAATAGCTTCGCCATTTGGCAAATCATATTTGTCATTGCGTACGAATATGCTGTCAAGTTTTGCAGTTGCATTCTTGAGATAAATATTTCCTTCTGCGGAATAGCGAATATTGGTGGCATCAAGCACAAAAGACATATCACGAATGGTTGCCTTTCCGCCATAATTGATGCCATCAGGTGCATAACCACCAAGAGTGATTGTTGCATCTGCTTTGCCTTTTAACCCTGAGACTCCGGGAATGAAAGGAGCTATTGTTGCAATCGAGAGACCATTTGCTTCTGCAATCACCACGAGTGGTTCATCTCTTCGCATAGGTACATTTGCATTACCAATAGCAAGATTATAAGGAATTTGTTCAATATCAATTGTGAGGGTTTTTACACTTGCATTACGAAGATCTGTCACATTAACCGAACCTGTGATCATTGAATCCGCATGATTGAGCGTGAATTGTTGATTGCCGACAGCTATATCATTGTAATAAATACTGTCTATAGATCCAATGCAGGAGAATTTTGGATTGCGGAAAGGACCTTCTGCGGTTATGATTGTCGTTTTTGCATTGCCACGCAATGTTGAAAGTACCTCTCGAATGTCTTCAGGAAGGAAAGGTAATTTCTTTACATCTTTCAAAGGAAAATTGGTCAATGCTATGTTCATATTTCTGAATGTCTTTTCTGAAATCATGCCTGTAGCATTTATCGATTCTGCTCCGGTTCTGTTGAATCTAACATTGTCAAAGTATATCCCACTTCCAGAAAATTTACCTTTCAATATCCCTACATTATTCCAAGTGAGATTGTCATAAGTAATGTCAAAGTTGTTTGCATCATATGTGAATGAAGTATCTGTGAATATTCCACTCGTCGATATATCAGCATAGATATCATCACCGATGGAACCCGAAAATGTGCCATTGAAATCTGTATGTTTCAATGAAAAATTTAATGCAGGTTTTTTCAGTGTGAGTGCATTGATCGTAAGCCAATCTTCGGCAATTGCGGATACTGTCAATTCACTCAATATTCTTCGACCCTGATTTCCGGGTTCTGTTTTGATGATGCCTTTCATCAAAAATGGAGAACTGGCTCCGTCATTGTCGGGTCCGAAAATATGACCATTCAATGCATGAAGTGAATCTATGGTAAATATCGTTGCATTCTTATCTGACTTTATCCCAAGACTCATCTTCACTTCGCCTGTGGCATTGATTCCATCCATAAATAAATTCACAGGAGCTAAATCGCGGGCATTGATGCGAATATTAACATCAAGAATTGAAGAATCCATCATTGGCATGAGTGGGTGATCGCTCAAATCAAGACCTGACATACCCTTATATTTCTTTTCTCCTTCGAGAATCACGCTGCTGACTGTATGATCAATTGCAGTAATGAGTGATATGAATGTATATTCTCCATCCGCCTGAATGGAGTACATGGGTGATTGTATCGTGACATGTCTTCTTTTCGGACTTTCTCTGCGTATACTCACATCAACATTTTGCGGACGAACGGTTCTATCATTGAAAATGAGTTGTCGGGCATGCATGTGCATATCGCCTTCCAAACTGTCCAAATGCATTCCCCGCATGACCATTGTGATAGAGCCATCAAAATGTGTGGGAAGTTTTTTTGTATTGAATATTTCTGCCGGTGAAATATTTTCACATTCTGCTTCAATATCGAAGAGGGGATTTGCAGGTCTTGCATCAATCATTCCGGACAATCGGAATGCTGATCGTAGTTCATTTTCAAATTCATCCATTCCACGAACTGCTTCTTTGAGAATGATATTTGCCGTATCAATCATCAGTAATCCGGCTTCAGATGCATGGCCAT
>JBIKKD010000100.1:0-5372 GCA_044360565.1 Kapaibacterium sp. (SeqCode) | reverse complement strand
GAGTTCTCATGATCGTTCTTCGGTATCATTCCATTGTTGATCGGATTCATTCTTCTGATGTAGCGCCACAGAACCCTCAGCAGGCTTGATGGTGATGGTCTCAGTCATGTCTGCAGTTACTTCCACCTTGCTTTCAGTACCCTGCTCAGAGGTTTGTGTGATTGTGGCACTCAAGTTGGTCTGCTTCTCTACTTCAGTGGAGATATCGCGGATTTGAGTTTTGATGTCTTCCTGCGCCTGACGAAAATACCGTATCCCTTTCCCGATTGCTTGCATGATTTCGGGAATCTTTTTGGGACCAAACAACATCAAAATTGCAAGGCCGATGAGCAGGAATTCAGCACCACCGATATCAAACATAGAACTTCATGATAATAGGAACATCTAAGAATCATTCGCCTTTTGGGGCATCATTCTTTGACTCTTTGTCTTCATTGGGATTAGCCGCATTCTTGAATTCACGAATTCCGCTACCAAGACCACGCATCAATTCAGGAATCTTCTTTGCACCAAAAAATATGATGATGAAAAGCAGAATGATGAGCCATTCGGAGCCGCCGGGAAGAAAACCCATAATAACCTCTTGAAAATATGCTTGGATCAGACTATTCCGACCGTCTGCATGAGTGAAGTAAACACGCCGAGACCATCGCTATTACCTAACAATGGATCGCAACAGCGTTCGGGATGAGGCATCATCCCAAGAACATTGCCTTTATCATTCAAGATGCCGGCAATATTATTGATTGAGCCATTCGGATTGGATTCCGCACTCGCAATGCCATTTGCATCACAATAACGGAATGCAATTCTCTGCTCCTGTTCAAGAATGTGAATCGTCTCTTCATCCGCAAAGTAATTGCCTTCACCATGAGCGATCGGAACACGCAAAATCTGGCCCTGCTCCAATGCATTGGTGAACGGTGAAAGAATCTGCTCTGTACGAAGGTAAATGTCTTTACAAATGAAAGACAAAGATGTATTTCTTAGCAAAACACCGGGCAATAAACCTGATTCAGTGAGAATCTGAAATCCATTACAAATGCCAAGTACGAATTTGCCTTTTTGTGCATGATCGCGAACGGCCGACATGATCGGCGAAACCCGCGCAATCGCTCCACAACGAAGATAATCGCCATAAGAAAATCCGCCGGGAAGAATCACGCAATCAATATCAGCAGGAATGCTCGTATCCTTATGCCAAAGCATTTGTGCTTCTGCACCCGCATTGTGCGAAGTGGCATACCATGCATCATGATCGCAATTGGAACCCGGAAATACGACTATGCCGAATTTCATGCTGCTTCTCCAACTGAAACTTCCTGCAATTCAATATGATGATCTTCCATGATGGGATTTGCGATGATGCTTTTACAAGCATCATCCACAATGCTCATGGCTTGCTCGGCAGAATCCGCATGAACAAACAATTCTACATATTTTCCGATGCGAACATGCTCTATGGATGTGAAATTCGTGGAATGCAATGCATGCTCCACTGTCTTGCCTTGCACATCCAAAATGCTCTTGCGCAATGTTACAGTGATCATTGCCTTGAAATGCTTCATTGAGGAAATCCGATGTAATGGTCGATTATTGTGGTCAAAAATACGAAATACTCAGTTAATCGGGGCAATAGGAGAGGCGAAGTCTGTGCCTTTCAGGAGTTCTTTGTGTAAAATGACACCAAATACCGAAATCATGCCCAATGTCAAGATACTTATGAGTGAATTGAGCATCAGAATGATTCTCGGCATGAATGCATCAAGAAATGGAATTGGCAGCTCGGATAGAAATCCCAGAGCGGTGGATGGTATCGATGTTATGATCGAAATCAGCAAAATGAATGCTATGGGTATAAGTACATGATTTCTTATGAGCTTTACGGATAATTGTAAACCGGAAAAGATTGAAATTGCGGGATCTTGAATCAGAGGAAACAAGAGAATGCCGGCGGACATTATATAGACTCCCGGGAAAATGCAAAATAGGAGTCCAATCACAATGGCAAAACACAATAGGAAGAATGCTCCAATGGTCTTCGGTATTGTCTCCAACATGGCTTGTGATATACTCTCTTGGGATGGAGTTTCCAAGTTCTCAATGCTATGTTGAGTATATACAGTGGCAGTCTGAATGGTTAGAATCAAACTTAATAGACTGAATATGAATATTCCGGCAAATAGGAATATATGTCCATCAAGGGAAAACCCTGCTTCAACAAAGATCGTGGATTCATTCAGCGGCTTCGCCGGAATTGTCAGTAAATAAGAGGCAAATAGGGCGGGAAGTCCGGCGAATTTCAGGATATGTACTGATAGTTCAATGCCATGCAAAGACATGAATTGCAAAAATTGCATGAAGAGATCGGGAAATCGAATGGATGTTTGAAGTGAATTCATGCTGAAACCCAAGAATTTCTCAAACTTAGGAAAATGATGCTGAACTGAATTGATGTGAATGCAATGTCTTTCGTAATTTTGAACATGATTCAAGAAGCAGTAGAACTCGTCAAAACACTATTCGTCCAATCCGATGACCATCGCTTTGTGATGACACTCTCCAATCCTCACTCAGGAGAGGAATCTGTGTTTCCCGGAAAAGATATTTCGTATAGGGATTGCAAGAAATGTAGTGTTCAGAATATGAATGATGAATTACACATGGTCTATCTTGACATCATCACTGCAACAAAGTCCTTTACGCATGCTCTGAATATCTCATCAATTGAAGATTTGATAGTTGTGATTGAGCAATTATTGCGATTGCCATTCAGACAATGGCATATACAAACTCCGACAAAAGACCTCTATTTGAAATTTCCCAAACCCGGAAAAACAGAAAAAAATCTATTGCATCATTTTGCGCAATCTTCAAAGTTGCAATGGCCTGAACGCGAGGAAAAAATAATGCCACTGACGCCATCCAATGCCGGAACTCTACTCCAAGCAATTGGAATTTGTGATGATGTGTTCAATATCATTCCCGCAATGCGAGACAAATATGTACAGATCAATCATTTCATTCGCATCTTTGAACAATATGCCGGTGAGTTGACAGATCAGCCTTTGAAGATCATTGATTGTGGATGCGGTCAGGCTTATGTGAGTTTTGCTCTGCTGTGGTATCTACGCGAGATACAAAAGATCAAAGCCACACTCATCGGTATTGAACGCAATCCTGAATTGATAGTATCATGTCGCCAAACCGCACATGCTCTATCATTTGATGAGTCTGCGGAATTCATTCAAAGTTCTATTCAAGATGCACAGCCCAAAAGTACATCCGATGATAGAATTATCCTCATTGCTTTGCATGCATGTGATACAGCAACCGATGATGCACTTGCATTGGCGGTGAAGGTGAAAGCGGATATCATACTTGCAGCTCCATGTTGTCATCACTTTGTCCAAGAACAAATGGATATTCGACATATTCCCATCGAAGAATCATTTCTTATTCGAGACGGAATCATGAAAGAAAGACTCGGAGACATGCTGACTGATTCCATGCGGAGAGATATCTTGATATCTCAAGGATATAGTAGTGACTTGATTGAATTCACTCCTCTTGAACATACTGCAAAGAATGTGATGATTCGCGCAAAGCATATTTCGAATATGCCTTCAAAACATAAAGAGGATGCAAGAATGAGATTTGAAGAAGCAAGCAAGCGTTGGCATGTAGTCCCCAAATTGCATGGGCTTATCAAAAAGTGATATCTGTTTGCAAGTGAAATTCTGTATCTAGATTTCCATCAATCTTCAACCAACCCGAACCGAGTGTCTCTTCCTTTGGCTTGAATTTTTGTCTGATCAAAACTGAGATTTTTGCTTTCCCAAAAGTATATCCGATTTGCCCGCAAGACATTATTCCCAATCCATATAATGGGTCTATAAGTAATTGACCCGGCAATCCTGTCTCAGGTAGATAAATGGCTGAATCAAAATCATCTGTCTCGGACCATGCCATTCTGATTGACCAATTCCATGGACTCAATGTCTGTACCGAATGGAATTCCAATGCACAGCCAATTCCGAATGATTGAGAATCAGTATTCATGATATGTGATTCCACTCTCATCACACTTTTGACTGAATTTCCTCGATATGCTACTTCTGATCTGATGCGCCAATCAGTCTCAGTCTGTAGATTCACTGTAGGTTTGTCGGATGAACGAATTTCATTCATCACTCTGCAGAGTATGCTTGTTTTATCTGTCACATGCATCAATTGACCAATCATTCGAATCCCTTTCTTCAGAGAATTGGAATTCTTTGAAAGAGAAATCTGTGAATAGATTTCATTGTTGATTGCATACTTGAATGTACCAATGGTTCCATTCATCAATACATGAATACCCTGATCATTTGAGCAAATTCCGCTTCTTCCGAATGATTGCCCCATTGGAGATCGAATACTTGGTTCAAAATATCGAATCATGATGGCTTGATCATGATTGCCTCCATCATGATGCAGCGTAAACATCCCGCCATAATTGTATCTTTTGTCGAATAATGCATTTGCCGAAATAGTCCACTCATTATTCAATTCAGACTGCATGTCGAATGAAATCATCCATTGCTCTTGTTCACCAATTGAGTATGCAGTGGGTGCTATTGCATGTCCGTATTTTTGATAGAGTCCAGCCACTGAAAATATATGATTGACAATGTGCATTGTATTGAACATTGCTAGACGCAATTCATTAGTGCCTTCTCTTTGACTTAATTCATGTTCTGTTCTTGCATAAGTGCTGCTTGGAAAACTCGTGAGTAAATCTGCATCATTGATTGTAGCATATCGATTTCTATTTGAAAAACTGAATCCGATTGTATTCATCATATTACTGCTCTGCATGAAATACTGTCCACCAATACCTCTGAAATTCGAAAACTCAAGAAGGGAAGTTGTTGGTCTGATCGAACTTGACCATCGAAGCGCTCTTTGGGTTGGTTTTGAAATATCCGCAATCGAGATTCCTGATGCAAGAAGACCGCCCATCCCATGTTCAATGGAATGATCACCGATTATCATCTTGTAATTCTTGTCCGAGTACTGCAATGATCCATGAAGCATGCCATGCTCATATGCTTCACCACTTTGCTTTCCATATGACAGTGCAAGTGTATATCGAGGATTTCCAATGAAGAGTCTTTGCATGAATGCTTCATTTGAACCTAGAAAAACGCCTTCGCGCATACCTCGTGTTTCAGGTATTGATAGAGAAATTCTAGATCTATATCTTCCATGAATCTGTGTATGTGGATTGCTTATTCTCGTACACTTGAGAAGGACGCTGAGAATGGATGTGTCGACATTCTTTGGAGATTGATTCAGTAAATCTTCAACATTATCGATGTCAGGATATT
>JBIKKD010000099.1:0-5403 GCA_044360565.1 Kapaibacterium sp. (SeqCode) | reverse complement strand
CAAGACTTGCAACATAGAATCACTTTGGGGAATTCAACAGTTTGGATGAAAATCCCAATAAGTTCTTTGGCTGAAACAAAGGATACTGTCTCATCATATATAGATCTTGGTCAAGGAAGAAGAGGCATTCTTGAATATGTATATATGCACTCATATTATGGCGATGAGTCATTTACGATTGATACAGTGAAAGTCAGTGGAAGGAAATTTCGTTCACGATTGAAGTATCAAACAACTTATTCGGGTAGAGTTGAAAATTCAGGAGAAATCCAAAGCATTGATCATTATCTTCCGAGTTTGGGAGTCATGGCATATTCTTATTGCCCGGCATACTATGACGAGCAGAATAGTCGATGGATCAATGGATATGTGATACGGTTGAAGAGATATGAGCAGTAAGGGTTGATAGAGCGGTGTGTAAATAAACAGCAAGAAGAATGAAGATTGTAAAACAAAAAAGCCTTGGCTCATTAAGAACCAAGGCTTTGATGTATTTGTAGCGGGGGCAGGACTTGAACCTACGACCTTCGGGTTATGAGCCCGACGAGCTACCAACTGCTCTACCCCGCGGTAAGGACTACAAACATAGGTTATTTTATGTGGATAAGCAAGGCTTATATTATTCTGAATCAGAATCTTCGATGACTTCTTCTGATTCTTGATTGGGATCTTGAGGACGAAGCACTGAAATGCCGATGCTTGAAGGAGATTCCGAGAGATAATTTGAAATGCGTCTATCGAGATAGACTCTCTTCTTGGCTGAGGAGGCGTGAAGGAATAATGCCATTCCTTTTGCATTCTTTATGATCATGCCGGTATGAGAATAGTCCAGTCCGGACTTATTGGTTGCAATGGCAATGATATCACCCGTTTGCAATTTGCTTTCAATTTCTTTGACTTGTGCATTGGGTATATACCAGTGCTTTTGCGCATTTATATCATTTTCAATGCCTTGAATTTTTCTTACCAATGTAGGTTCAGCCTCTAATTGAGGATAATATTGAGGATTGGCACTCATGAATCCAACTTTTACGGGGAATGGTTTACCACCCAATTCCTTTGTCAAGTCTTTTACGACACCTTTTTTTACATTGTCAATAATCCACTCCGAAGTATAATGCAATCTTGAAGTGTATCCATCCATATTCCCACCACGGTATCGGGTATACTCAATCTGATCCAAAACATCACGAAAGGTAATGGAATTGGGGTTTTGTGAAATTTCTTGCTGCTTGATTTTTGCGGTTCTTGAGATATTCAAAGTATTCTCAAAAAAAGTCACACAATCAAGTCCGTTTAAATCCAATATGCATCGCTCCGGCATAAGTTCAAGAGTTCCTCCAACATATCTGGTACCAATCATCATGCTTCCAATTTTACCCATGCATTCACCTATTGGCAAAGTATGATAGTCTCTTTTGATCATTTCTTCAATCAAATGATCGAAGATATACCCTGTATTGATTTCTTTGTCTGCTTGTTTTGTCATTGGGTTCTTGACAGTACTATCCAGTGTTTTGACTGAGGAAGTACTGTCCGGCTTTGATGTCAATATCCATCGTTGTGATTTCAGACGAGGATTCAATGCTGACAAGGCGAGTGAAATCGAAACCGAGCCAATGATGACAAGGAGTAAATATGTCAAGGTTTTACGCTGCATTGTACTGTTAGGTGATTTGACAAGTATTCCGTAACATTGTAACCCCATGAAATAACATTAAATGATGGGGCAAAACGAATTGTTGAATGAAGATTTTCCCATTCATCGGGCTTAACCCTACACAATTTTGAACATGAATTTAGTAAAAAGATTAGGAATTGTCCTCCTCGTCCTCATTTTCTTTTTGGGAGCTTGGCTGACCATTCATTTGTTGGAAAAACCTAAACCACTGAAAAGTGAAGTCATTGCAAAAGCTGATTCTAATTCAAAAGCACTTGATACGGTTGAAACAAAACAAAATGAAGAACAATTATCAATTGCTGAATCAGAATTTTTAAATGATTCATCCTTTATCAAACAAGATGCTTCTAATGAAGCAGGTTATTTATATCAAAAAGATTCATCAAGAACTATTCCTTCCTCTGCTCGGCGTATCAATATTGCAGTGATTGGTGTTGATGCTCGCATGGGTACTTTATCCAAAAGAGCGGATGCTAATCATATAATTTCAATTGTACCCGATAGCGGATATATCGAAATAGTCTCCATTCCTCGAGATACTCCTGCGGATGCAGGTATGAAGGATTCCACACAGAATAAATTGACCATAGTCCATGCAACCAGAGGCATTAAAGCTTATTTGAATGAGGCAGGTAAGATTGCCAAAGTCGGTCCGGTGAATTATTGGATTCAACTTGGTTTTTCACAGGCAATGGGTTTGATTGAATTGCTTGGTCACCGAGACAGTAAATCTACATTGCAAGTGCTGAGATCAAGAAAAGGGCTCGGTGGTGATGATTATCAGCGCTGTTTTAATCAAGGTCAATATATTCGACAAATGATTTTAAGGCATTTCCATAAAGCTGATGGAATCATGGGCGAATTGCTCATTCGTGGCGGACTCACTCTCATGAAATCAAATTTAAGTACCGAAGGAATTAAGGGGCTTGTATATGATTTGAACAATGCCGGATTTCCGAAAGATGCGTCTTCAATTGTCGTAAAGGTTAGACCGGAAACAGGAATTCGATTCAAAGTGTATAATTTCAGCGATTCAGCATCAGTCAAGAAATTGAAGAACAAAATCGAACGCTTCAATGCTTTCATGGCAAAAAAAGACACTTCATATGCCAAAAAGAGTATTGATCCTACCGGTAGATTAACTCGCGTCCTTAATAATCTGGCGGCTGATACCGCTGAAAAACCAAAAAAAGTATTGGAACAATTGTATCCATATTTTGAGCAACATGCCTGGTTGCAAGTACGAAATGAATCGGAAAGAGATTCCATTCGTAATCGCATCGGAGCATTGATGATGCATTCATTTTACAAGATCGGAAAGCCTGATAATGCTCGTTGGGTGCAATATGTCATTGATACAGAGAAGGCAATGTTTGCTGAAGAACCTGAAAAAGAACAAAAGAGCAAAAGGTGATTCATGGTCGAAGAAGCGAAATCTCTCATTAATGTCATAGAAACACAAGGCGCTCATATTCAAAGTGCTTTTAGAGAGTATCAAGACAAGCATTTCATAGCAAGAACTCCCGAATTCTTTTGTTTGGAACTCTGCGGCGAAGCAGGCGAATTGGCGAATTTGGAAAAAAAGCTTTGGAAGGGTAAAGAGATAGACTCCGAAGCTGTTGAATCCGAAGTTGCCGATGTATTCATCGCATTGCACAATTATGCCAATTCGAGAGGAATTTCAATTGCTAAGGTAGTGACTGAAAAATTGGCGAAAATTGAAGAAAAAAGGTCAAAACATCAGGCAGATGGAACGATATACTGATTGATTGAAAGCTTGTGACTTTCTTGTTTCTATCTTGTCTTACCCTTCGATTCAACTGTCTTGAAAACCAGTAGCCAAAAAAAGTAGGACAATTACTCCGTTTATTGTCTCAAGTATGACAAAAAGACGCGGTTTTTTCTCTATTTTTGGCCACAAAATCCAGAATCAGAAAAGTAAATTTTATTTTCCCTATTTCACAATGAAGGTATTATCATGAAACACATGATCCGTTTTGCGATGTTGATCGCAATGATGACCTTATCCTTGATGCCCGCAAAGGCAGATTCACCCAGGATGGTGGTTATCGAAGAAGGTACTAATGCGAGCTGCGGTCCTTGCGCTAGTCAAAACCCAACATTCCAGGCATATGTTGAAAACAACAAAGACATGGTCATCCCTATTAAGATTCAGGCATGGTTCCCTGGCAGAGATATCATGAATGCCGCGGATTCCAACACGCATAATAGCAGAATCAGATATTATGGAATCCAGAATATCGGTGTTCCTTGTGCAACAGTGAATGGTTCCATTTTGGACGCATCTTCAGCTAGTTTTTATAATGGTGCACCTGCTGATACAACAGCAATGCAACAAGCTGTTGAGCAAGTTCGTGGAACAATGTCACCAATCACATTGACAATCGAAGAAACACGCAATGGCAATACAATGAATGTGAAAGTCACGGTTGCTTCTTCACAAGCATTGTCCGGTGCGAATAAATTGCGCGTTGTGATCAATGAGCGTTTCCGTTATTATGCAAATGCCGGTACTAATGGCGAAAGAGAATTCTATGATATCATGAGAAAGATGTTGCCAAATCTTGGTGGCGAAGCTCTTGATATTCCTGCAGGCGGTTCAAAGTCATTTAATTACTCCTTCAATATTCCAACAACAGGTCAATATGCATTGGATCCATCAATGATTTATGTTGTTGCATTTGTACAAGATGAAGATTCAAAAGAAATTCTTCAAGGTGCAACAAATGCTAAAGAAGATGGCTTTGCAAATTTGACTATGGACAGTTTCCTTAATACAATTCCTAGAAGTGGAACAATCACACAAGTTGTGAATGTGAATAATCCTTCCGGAACTGATATGAAGGTCAATCTTTCAATAGATACAGATGCATATCCACTTCCTACTGGTTGGACTGCAACAGTAACTCCTAATTCTGTAGATGTTCCTGCAGGTGGTTCAATTGCTGTAAATGTTGAAGTGAAATCCCCAGCCACTGCTGCTTATGTGCTTGTCGGTGTTAAAGGTGTTCCAGGTTATGCAGACAAATTCAATTTGGCTTCCACCACTGCCTTTGCTGTACTTTCAGAGAAACCAAAGATTGTTACATTCTCCGGTTTCTCAACCTTTGCAACACCTAATTATCACAATGCAATGTCAGCATCTTTGAAAGCTGATGCTGTGGTATTCCCATATAATGCAGCTCTTCTTGAAGCATATGCATCAGAAATGGACAATGTTGAAGCAATGGTATTCCCAATCGGTGGAAATCCTTTGAAACTCCCTGATGATTATCGCTATGCAAATCCATTGAATACAATTGAAGTTGCTTTATCGCTCAATCGCAAAGTGATGATCATTGCTCCTCAAGGTATGCAATGGGCTTATGATGTTGTACAAAACATTGCAGATGGTCAAATGCAAGAAGTGCAAGACTTCTATAATGCAATTGGTCTTTCCTATGACAAAACAAAAATCCGCTTCAGCGGTAATACTTTGAGCACATTCAGTGTTCGTGGCGTAACTGGTGATGTTATCGGAAACAGATTAAACAATGGCGCATTGATCAATTGCAATCAACAAGGTTCAATTGCAAATCAAAGCTATTCATTATACACAGATGCTTTCACGATTTCAAATCCTGCAGTTGCAAAACCTGTATTGTACTATGACAATATCCAATCTGAACTTGCAACAGCTCGTATTGAATTGGATGGCAATC
>JBIKKD010000098.1:0-5460 GCA_044360565.1 Kapaibacterium sp. (SeqCode) | reverse complement strand
TACAACTCAGCGCAGCTCATCATCACACTGCATTTCTGAGCTATATGCAAGAACATAATCCTGATACATTTTCGGCTTATCAGGAATTGCACACAGCAAATATCACCGGAATTCGCCTATCACAGATATTGATCGATACAGCAATTGTACTCGAGTCTTATTTGCAGAATTTCATTTCAGATTCAATCGGTTTTTCTTCTATAAAGTCAGCACTGCAAAAAGAACAATTGGTCATTCGTGCCAAAGCAGATTTTACGAAAAAAGCATTGATACGTAGAAGAGGTCAAACACTTGGGGAAGATGCAATCAATGATATCGATTCTGCATTTTCTGAATTGTTGAATGGATTGTCTCTTGAGCATTCCAATGACAAAGAGTTGGATTTTTCTTCAATTGTCATTGCATTGATGTCGCAAGAAGAGGAACAAAAAGATTTACTTGATAAAGCAGAAATACTTTATTTCTCAATGAGAGAACAGAATATGATCTCTGATTGGATTAGTGAATTTACCGGAAAGAAATTGGATTTCGATCATTTGGAACATGCAATTGTTTCCGATAAAGATGGCATCACTACATATGATGCACATCATCATCGGAAGCGTGATGGCTTTGCATTGACAGATCGTCGTGGGACAAGAAGAGAAGTCACGAAGCAAATCGATTATTGCATGATTTGTCATGAACGAGAGAAAGATTCCTGCTCCAAAGGTATTCATGAGAAAGATGGATCAATAAAGAAGAATCCACTTGGTGTTGAAACCAAAGGATGTCCACTCGATGAAAAAATCAGTGAAATGCATTTTCTTCGTAGAGAAGGATATCCTCTTGCAGCGCTTGCAATGGTGATGCTGGATAATCCAATGTGCGCCGGCACTGGACATAGAATCTGCAATGACTGCATGAAAGGTTGTATCTTCCAAAAGCAAGAACCGGTAAATATTCCAAAGATTGAAACATCGGTATTGTCAGATATTCTTTCACTGAAAGATGGACTAGAACTCTATGCTCTTTTGATGGAATGGAATCCATTAAATGTAAAAAGACCATATGCTTTGCCATATAATGGAAATAAAGTTTTGGTCGTAGGACTTGGTCCTGCCGGCTATACTCTCTCACATTATTTGCTCAATGAAGGTTTTGCAGTCGTCGCCGTTGAAGGTTTGAAGATTGAATCCGCACTCGATATCTATGATTTGAAAAAAGGCGATCCACTTCCTTCATTCAAGGATACGATTGAGAGAGAATTGGATGAGAGAATCATATCCGGATTTGGTGGTGTGAGTGAATATGGCATCACATCGCGTTGGGATAAAAACTTCCTAACAATTCTTCAGTTATTACTCGAAAGAAGAAAGAATTTCAAGATTCTGGATGGCGTTAGATTCGGTGGTACATTAACAATAGAAGATGCTTGGAAGCTTGGCTTTACGCATGTGGCTCTTGCAACCGGTGCCGGAAAACCAACACTCATTCGCATGAAAAATAATCTCAGCAGAGGTTTAAGAAAAGCATCAGATTTCTTGATGGCATTGCAATTAACAGGTGCCGCAAGAATGGATTCAATGGCTAATCTTCAAGTGTCTTTACCCGCAATAGTAATTGGTGGTGGTTTGACTGCCATCGACACAGCAACAGAAACACTTGCATATTATCCGATTCAAGTTGAGAAATTCTATCTTCATGCGAAAACCATGCTTCAAGAAATTCCTGATTACTTTGATGTGACATATGATGATGAAGAAAAGCTAACCGCACAGACATTCTTTGAACATGGAAAGATCATTCATGAAGTGAGAAATGAAGCAAAGCGCAATAATCAGGCACCTGATTTTCTTCCATATCTGAAAGAATGGGGTGGCGTTACTTTGATCTATCGCAAACAATTGAAACAATCACCCGCATATAAACTCAATCATGAAGAAGTGAATGAGGCATTGGAAGAAGGAATCAGCATCTATGAAGAACTTAGTCCGATTGAATGCATATTGGATTCAAATGGAGCAATAGAAGCCGTGAAGTTTGAGCATACGAGTGATGATAAGAAAGGTTCAATTCATATACTTAACGCGAAGACCGTCTTCGTGGCTGCGGGCACATCACCAAATACCACTTATGAAAAAGAATATCCACAAACATTCAGATTGATGGATTCAGGATATTATCAGCCTTATACAGTCATTGGATGATTAAGAACGCAATCAATTTGATAATTTTGCAGACCACAACATAGATATATACATGCTAACAGAACCACATACACAAAGCATATTGGAATTGACGGTTTTACCAACCGAACTTCCTAGCAATCGTCGACCCGAATGGCTGAAAGTCAAGGCACCCGGTGGGGAAACATATGCACAACTCAAAACAATGATGCGCTCGAAAGCACTGCATACTGTTTGTGAGGAAGCAAGATGTCCGAATATCGCCGAATGCTGGAATGCAGGTACTGCAACTTTCATGATTTTGGGTGATACATGCACAAGATCTTGTGGATTCTGTGCAGTGAAAACAGGTCGCCCGATGGAAGTGGATATGCATGAACCATTACATGTTGCAGAAGCAATTCAGCAAATGAATTTGAAGCATGCAGTGATCACTTCAGTGAATCGCGATGAAAGACCCGATGGAGGTGCAGATATTTGGGCGGAAACAATTCTTCGATCAAGAGAAATGAATCCCGGTGTCAGCATTGAAGTGCTCATACCTGATTTCAAAGGGAAGATGGAGAATTTGCAAAAAGTGATTGATGCAAGACCCGATATTCTGAATCACAATACTGAAACAGTACCGAGATTATATCGCAAAGTGCGTCCCCAAGGAAAATATCCATGGACACTTGGAGTGCTGAAAGAATGTAAATCTCAGGGCTTGCGCACAAAAACAGGTATCATGCTCGGACTCGGTGAAACCAAAGAAGAAATCATAACGGTGATGGATGATTTGCGTGAAGTGGAAGTGGATATTCTTACATTGGGACAATATCTACAACCAACAAAAAACCATTTGCCAGTCGATCGATTCGTGCATCCGAGTGAATTTGATGAATTGCGTGAGATCGGAATGTCAAAAGGATTCAAAATTGTTGAGTCAGGACCGCTAGTCAGAAGTTCCTATCATGCCGAAAGACATATCTGATGCTGAGATTCACGATTCTCGGAACAGGCACCTCAACAGGTGTTCCATGCGTTGCTTGCACTTGTGCCACATGCATGTCCGATGATTCGAGAGACAAAAGACTCAGAACATCTCTTTTGGTTCAATCAGAAACAACGACAATTGTGGTTGATACATCTGCTGATTTCCGACAGCAAATGCTATCAAATTCCGTGAAAAGCATTGATGGTATTGTCTATACGCATCATCACTATGATCATATCAGTGGTTTTGATGATACAAGACCTTTTATGTTTTTTAATGATGATCAACCTGTGAAGTGTTTTGCACTGAAGCAGACTCATGATGTGATTAGACAAACATTTCCCTATGCATTTGGTGAAGCTGAACAAATCGGTGGAGGCGTTCCCGGGGCAGATTTCACAATCATTGATGATGAGCCATTCATGATTGGTGATATTGAAGTGATTCCAATTCCGATGAAACATGGATCGATTCGTGTGAATGGTTATCGCTTCGGAAATTTCGCGTATTGTACGGATACGAATCATATTCCACCTTCTTCGATTGACAAATTGCGAGGTCTGGATGTGCTTATTCTTGATGCATTGCGATATCATACTCATCCAACGCACTTCACGATTGAAGAAGCAAATGAAATGTCGAAGATAATCGATGCCAAGCAAACCTATTACACGCATATCGCGCATCAAATCAAACATGCCGAATGCGAGAAAGAATTGCCGGCGAATTGTCACCTCGCTTATGACGGAATACAATTCGATATCTCATGATGCAGAAAACAATGATCTTACCGGCAATGCCGAGAGGCATTCACAGCATCACTCGATTGATAGAACAAGAGCTTGATGCATTGATGAAAAAATTGGAATATGGAACACTCCATTTGTTTCTTTGTCATACCAGCGCGGCAATCACCATCAATGAAGATGCAGACCCGGATGTGACGCTTGACATGCTGGATATCCTTGATCGCATTGTTCCGATGCATCGACAATTATATCGGCATACTGCAGAAGGTCCTGATGACATGACTTCACATGCATTGACATCACTCATCGGATGCAGTGTGACAATACCGATTCAACATGGTAGAATGGCGCTTGGGACTTGGCAGGGTATACATCTCTGTGAATTCAGACATCATGCCCGAAATCGCAAACTGGTTGCAACTTTACATTCAATTCAACAGTGAATAATATGAAAATCAAATTATCTTCAATAGCACATGCCAGAAGTGGCGATAAAGGCGATGCCGCAAATTGTGGAGTCATTGCATTCAAAGAAGAATGGTACCCGATCATTCGTGATGTACTAACCACTGAACGCGTGAAAGAATATTTTACGGGATTGACTTTGGGGAAAGTTGAGAGATATGAAATCCCAAATTTATGGGCAGTGAATTTTGTATTGAATAATACACTGGGTGGCGGAGGAACTGTCTCACTCAAACTTGATGCTCAAGGAAAAACAATTGCCTCCGCAATTCTAATGATGGAAATCGATGTCCCGCAAGAATATGAACATCTGATTTAATCAAAAAGGCTTTTTACCTCACCAACGCTAATGACAAGTGTGCTTCTCTTCACATCTTGTTGAGGATCAGATGCTTTGTCAATGATGAAATGCATGCGTTTCATCTGGGCGGAAGCATCAGGAAATGAAGCCGAGATTGCATCCATTCTTTGCTTCAGAAGATCTGCATTCAGCGCTTGGCGCTCAGTGGGATTCAGGAGTTTTTGCTGTGGTGGAATTACAGGCTCATTTCCCTTTTTCTTCTTTTTGTCCTGCTTTGGTGGAGCAATCGTTTCATAACGAGGTGGAGCCATATCGGGATATAATGTGACATTCACATGTAAATTACGATTGCCTTTCAACATTGAAATTGTCTCAGCCATGACTTTGTCACCACTGATATTTGTCTTGATTGTCTCGGGATCAAATCCTTCAACTGAATATAATTCCAAACCCTTTACCAATCTGTCAACTGTGAAATCCATGGGGACTTCTTCATACTTTGAAGCCGGTTGAATACTGATGGACTTTGTGGATTTCAAAATATCAAAGCCATAAAAAAACATGGTATACTCTGCACCGGGTTTTACAGCCGAAGAATATTCACCTGTTTTTGGATTTGATTTTGCATCGGCTACTTTCATGCCTTGCATATCGGAGATTTCATAATTCACGCCGACAGGTTTTCCTGTCAAACGATCTGTTACGATACCTTTGAGTAATACAGTTGTTTCTTGAGCATTGACCATAGATAAGGTGAATATGGTCAGAAAGGCGATCAGGATACTGTTCATCATTAACCTC
>JBIKKD010000097.1:0-5472 GCA_044360565.1 Kapaibacterium sp. (SeqCode) | reverse complement strand
CATCACCTTTTCCTGTGGAATCAGAGAAGCAATCGCTTTGTAAATTGCATTCATGCCACCCGGAAAAGTAAAGCGGTCTTTTCCGAACTCACTTCCAATCTCAGAAGAATAAAAGTTCAATAAGCAAAAGGCATTGGATTCTTTTAATGTACCACCCATTGAAGATCTTGAATATAAATCAAGTAATGTTTCAAGATATGGGGAGGAATATTGAGACAAATATTCCTTGCCAGATTGTGCATCTAATTCTGATTCATACTGCGACAATACTCTCGGCAAGGGATAAGATGGTACCATTTGATCATTCAAAAGCACATCCCTGAATCGCTTCATTCCATCTTTTTCAAACTGAGAAACATCTAAAGATTGAAGAGATGCATCGGACCAAAAGTTACAAATCAATTCCCCTTTATGCAATACTGCATCTTCAGGTGCGGGCAATGGTTGCAAGCCTGTTCTTGCACAGATCTTTTTAATATCATCAGAGTAATCAACAAAATATACGGAGCCATATGGGTATTTAATATCATGCATATTTCCATGAATTCCTGCACCTCCTACTTGGCTTTCATTTTCAAGCAATATCACATCATAACCCGCATCATGTAATGTCAATGCTGCTGCCAAACCGGAAGCCCCTGCTCCGATGATGACAACATCACATTGCATTGGTACATTATTTTTCTTTGCCCCAACTATACTTTTATCACGCACATATTGATGTGCAATGGAGAATCGTTGTCTTTTGAGTATGGTCTGAGGATTAGGACCGGCAATCCTTTGTATTTCAGATGTATCTTCTCCACAACCATGCAGAGCTAGAAATGCAGCACCGGTTCCACCGATCAGCACTTTGAGAAAATCTCTTCTATCTGAGTAATTGCTCATCTTTCATTAAAATAATGAGGGCATTCACATGAATGCCCTGCAAGATAGGAAAAAAGTCTTCAGTTGCTATTACTGAATCATACCTTGGTAACAACTATATAAATTGGTCCTATATAGCGTTTTCCTTTCGCTGTTTTATACTTTGGAGGAGGATTGATGCTATCAGTTTGACCTGAAGCTTTTAGCACGATTTTCTGCTCGCGCACTCCATTATCCACCAAATACTTCTTAATTGCTTGAGCTCTCTCCATAGTGAATGTCTCATTCACGGCAGGATCACCTTCGGCATCAGGGTATGTCTGAATTTCAACAGTAACACCCGGATTTAGGATCATCATTTTTTTCACATCTGCCAGATAATCTTCCGCACCGACTCTAAGTTTGGATTTCTTCAACTCAAATGGAGGTACTTCCAACAGTATCTTTGTCCCTTTGGCTAATGGCTTCACTGTAAAATCACGAGATACATCAGCATATTTCTTGGACACAGGAAGTGTAACTTCATATTCATCTTTGAAATAATCGGGAGATTCAATTTGTACTTTATATGTTTCACCCTGCTTTAAACCTGTTACAAGATAAAATCCTGTTGCAGAGTTACTTTTTGAGGAACCCATTTTTTTATTGTTTTTATCGTAGAATGATACGATAACGCTGGCAGCATTTCGAGTCGTCTGATCTATTACTGCTCCGGTGACACTCATAATTTGCTGAGCATAAGTAGGATTAAAGCCAAAAATCAAGAACAAACTTGAAAGGAAGAATTGAGATAGATATTTCATTTTTTACCTCCTTTGCCTTTGGGTTTTTCTTTGCCTTTGATGGCTTCTTTTTTCTCGACCAACATTTTGACTGAACCATCGGCGCAACCAACCATAATATGATCGGCACTACTGGTTAGATCAACACCCCATATATCAGAACCTACGTCCATTGACATCAAATTTTCACCTGTATCACTATTCCAAAGTTTAACGAACTTGTCAAGGCTTGCAGTAACTATTGTACGATTGTCTTCTGCCCAAGAAACAGACTGAACGATTTCATTATGAGCATTAATTGTACGGAGCAAAGTACCTGATGGCATTTCCCATATTTTCACAACGCCTTTTTCATCAGCAGAAGCAAGTCTTTTGGAATCGAAACTATAGAGAACTGTCAATACTTGAGTATCATGTCCGGTAAGAGTTAATAATGCCTCTTTTGTGTTAATATCAGTACTCCATATTTTGATTGTTTTATCATCACTACATGAAGCAAGAAATTGTCCATCATAACTATATGCAACATCGTTTGTTTTATCAGTATGACCGCGTAAAGTCTTTACTTCGGTGCGCAATTTGGTGTCCCACAATTTCACAGTACGATCAAAACTGGTACTAGCGATATAATCATTTTTGGGGCTGAAATAAACGCCAATGACCTCAGCAGTATGACCTGTAAGTACATATTGTTGTGCGCCTGTAGCAACATCCCATACTCTTACGGTACGATCAGTGCTTGCACTTGCAATTTGCTTGTCATCACCGGAAAATGAAATATTATTGACATGACCAAGGTGGCCTTTGATGGTGATCAAGTCCTTCCCTTCTGGTATTGACCAGATTTTAACACTTTCATCCAAACTAGAAGTTGCAAATCGTGTATTGTCTCCATTGACAAATACACCGAGTACTTCATCATCATGCTTTCCTACTGTTTTCAAGTCATATGTGCGTTGTTGAGCAAATGTCGATAATGACATAACCATATAACTTGCAATAGGGATTGCGACATACTTGAGCATATTGCGCATCTTGTGTGATTCCCAAATTACTATAAATAATGAGCTAAATAATGTACAAACATTTAGGCTTTGAGCTTTTTGATAATCTCTTCCAATTCAGATTTTATCTGAGACAAATCAGAAGTATAATGAGAATCATCCTTGCTAACTATTTCTATATCTACGGTGCCATCAGGGTATTGTTCAAGAAAAGCTTTCCTTGCTTCCTGTATGGTTTTCCTTTCCGTTCTGATCAGTCGCTTCAATTCCTTGACAATTGCCAAATCAACTGAAGTGTATATCCTGTTTCCTGCTTCATTTTTCTGGGGGTTGAGAAAAGCAAATTCTCTTTCCCAATAACGAAGAACATGTTGTTCTTCATCAACAATCAAGCTAACTTCTTTGATTGTATGTACTTCTGAGTCCGCCATAATGTCTTGCATCCGTGGTTCTCAATACGGACAAGGCGTCCGCCAAAGAGTAAGACACAAAAGTATTGAATTCCTTACAGTATCAGAATCAAATTCACAGAATCAAGTGTTTTTTCAGGGTTATACCATGCTCGAACTCAATGATGATAGTTACGAGTCCTCTCATATCGCTAAAAGGCAATGTAACTTCCAATCCCTGATCATCATATTTATTCCAGTCAATAAGTTGGACTCTTCCCTTTATATCAATGCATCGAATTTGTTTAATCTCATGATGAACATTCATTGGCAAAAACCAAGTGTTTTGCCCGACTTTAAATGGTATTTGTCCATCATCCTTAATTGATGTCATACTAGAAACATGATGCAATGAATGCTTTGAAGCATAGAATACATCGCCGACATTTGTATTGTCATTGTTTGCACAATTGCTCATGACATAAAAAGTGACTTTCCCCTGATATCCATTTGCTGGTGGCAACCAAGAGAAATCCCAATAAATTTCACCTGGTACTTGAGCCAAGTTTCCTTTATATGTATGAGTTACATAAGATCTTCCCACAGCACTTACCAATAAAAAATCCGCTCCTTGTGTTTGCACTCTTTCTTTATTTAACAAAACCCATGAACCTGCATTTTTATTGAGTGAATCAAGACATACGATTTGAAATCCAAATTTAACTTTATCTTCTTTTCGCACTCTCAATCTAATTCCTTCCATTGCATTTCCGTACAATCCATCATCATCGGAAAAGATCAATGTATTTGTTGTATCATCATTGATTATCTCACTCATTTCATGACAGCCGGACTGAGCACATGTTCGTTCACCGGGTGCACCGGTACTACTTTCATGTGCACCTGAAGATTTTAAGGTGTATTCAGCATTCTTTTCATCCGAGACTGCTGAAGCAATACTTGCAAAAATAAAACATATGAAAATTGAGAGTAATATTGATGATTTCATTGTATGTCAAGGAATAAATGAATGAATAATATTACCGGTTTTCAATACATATAATCCAATTGGAAATTCCGTAAGGTCAATACTCGATTGGCCATAATTACCGGGATATTCTCTGTAAATATCACCTAATATAGTGTAGACTTTTATCGGTTTTGGATTGGATTCTTGATGTACGATCAAGTATTTCCCTTTTTGCTCAATTGAGGTTTCATTGTTATCTAGGACAGAATTTGCTTTCTGAAGAATAATAGTGGTATCTCGCAAAAATACTTTATCACCTTTATCCCTATTGTCATTATTCGCTGAAACTGTTGCAAGATAAAACCTAGCAAAACTCGACTGGGTTTGTGGAATTATCCATTTAAAAGTCCAAGAATGCTTCCCTGTTTGCGATGCAAGAGTTCCTGCTTTTGTATATGTCACATATTCTCTATCTTTCAAATCCACATGATTGTGCATGATTTGAGTATGCAAAGAATCCGTAATCAAAAATTCTCCTATTGCCTTTCCACTTTCATTAATCGCAGTCAATTGAAAACCGAATCTCTGAACTTCAGGATCTTGAACATGAACAGTAATCAAAGCCGTATCACCAGGAACAAAAGTTCCATTTCTCGTTTCTATAGTCAGTAAATGTGACTGATGATTCTGAGGAATTGGACCATCATCATGACAACCCGATTCAGCACAGGAAATTTCACCGGGCGCACCTGTTGAAGAAGGCGGAGCGCCAAAGCTCAGAATTTCGGTCAAATCGGCTTGGACCATCACACCACAGAGCACAAAGAGGCAGACAACGAGGAATAGTAGATTTTTTAACATGTTGTTTTCTTCCTTTTAACCTCCAAATATAGTCATGATTGCTTAATGAGCAAGCAGCCAGTGGAATAGGATATATCAATGCTTAGCGGTAACTATTGTATGTTTGTATGTGATTTCAATCGGAGATATAATAATGACACATGATCAAACTTCAATCAAAGCACTGAAAGATCTACTTTATCACATGGCAGATGATGCACTCATCATTGCTCATAGAAATTCGGAGTGGACAGGTTTAGGACCTATTTTGGAAGAAGATATCGCATTTTCATCCATCGCTCAGGATAAGATAGGTCATGCATTGGCTCTTTACACTTTGCTTCAACAATTGGGTGAACCGGAGCCTGATATAAGTGCATTTACTAGAAATGAGAAAGATTTTACTTGTTGTCACTTCGTGGAATATCCTATTGGTGGATATGATTTCAGTTTAATGAGACATTTTCTTTTTGATAGCGCGGAATTATTGCGTTATGAAATGCTTGAACGCAGTTCTTATGAACCATTGGCAAAATTGTCAACCAAGATTCGTGGTGAAATCAAATATCATGTTTTTCATGCAGATACTTGGATTGTCCAATTAGGTGCTCAAGGTAATG
>JBIKKD010000096.1:0-5508 GCA_044360565.1 Kapaibacterium sp. (SeqCode) | reverse complement strand
TCTCGCACAAAGATGAGCGTGGAATATCCCGCAAATTTTATGTTGATCTGCTCCATGAATCCATGTCCATGCGGACATTTTGGAAATCCACATCAGCAATGCACTTGCACAACACAACAGATACAGCGGTATATGGGTAGGATCTCAGGGCCACTATTGGATCGCATTGATATCCATGTGGATGTTCCGGCAGTGCGCTATCGTGATTTGTCTGATGCGCGCAGAGGTGAATCTTCACAAGTGGTGCGAGAACGAGTTATAAAAGCCAGAGAGAGACAAAGAACAAGATTTTCTGAGAGAAAGGATTTATTCAAGAATGCTGATATGCTCGCTGCAGATATACGAATGTGGTGTGCATTGGACAGTCCATCTTCTGATTTATTGAATAAGGCAATGAATTCACTTGGATTGTCTGCAAGAGCTTATGATCGTATTCTGAAAGTGTCAAGAACCATCGCTGATTTAGCAGACTCCGAACAAATTAGAATAGAGCATGTTAGCGAGGCGGTGCAATATCGAAGTTTGGATAGACAGTTTTGGAATGGATAGATCAATTATCAATTCTTGTATCAACAATCACATCAACGGTTCTTGTGTATAGTCTTCCTTCGGGGAAACGATCATCATATAATGCGCTATTACCTTTTGCCGATACAGAAGCTCTTTGTTTCACATTCAGTGATTTCGCAGTTGCATCTGCTCTGTCTTGCGCAAGTTTTTGATTCGCATTAGCATCGCCAAGTCTGTCCGTATAGCCGGTAATATTGATTGTAGAATTCGGCTTGACATAACCTTTTATGAATTCAATGATATCGGCATTTGCTTTATTGATATCGCTTGAGCGAACATCGAAGAGTATCAAAGAAAATGTATTGACCTCTCGGTCTTGCACACGATTGATTTTCTTCTTGTGCAATGTGACTTGTTCAATCGGCAATTCTCCGTTGATTTCTGCAGAATCTTTCAATGAAGTAATAGCTTTGAATTGAAATGTGATAGATGTATCATTCATGAGTTTTTCACTCATTTCACTTCCGATATACCAATCGATGAATGGAGGTATGACTGTATTTCCGGTGAATCTGCGCAATTCTCTATCAGACTTACCTGCTGTCAATTGCCATATATCTACTGAATCAACTTCAACAGTTGGTCTGAAGCGTACAATCGGTGGATTCATTGTTCTGATGGTATCGAGGGTGATGATTGGCGATATGATATATGCATCATCAGCATTTATTTCGACTCGACGATTTTCTTGCGCGCCCATCACTGTTTGCGTATTTGCATGTTTTTCAGGAAGATTTCTGTTCTTGAGAATGATTCTTGAATCCGGGATATTCCAGACTTGTTGTAAGTATTGTTTTACAGATTCAGCTCTACGCAGCGATAGTGCTTTATCTCCTTTCTCTTTTTGAATATCAGCATTGCAACCTGTCAATGTGAGAATCGCATTTGGTTTTTCCAACATCCGTTTCCCAACAATATTGAGGATATGCAAATATGTTTCTACATGATTTGGGGTATGAATGAAATCAATGTCAAAGAGCGGTGTATCCGAATGTTCAAGTGTGGCATAACGCTCCGGAATCGTATGCTCACCTTCCTCGAAAAACACGGCATTCAAAAGAGGTGTCATTAAGAGTGATGAATATTCTTCAATTGTGATATTCACAATATTCTCTTCCTTTGATTGCTCATTCAGACTGAATGCAGAGAGAGATGCTTTGAGTCTCTTTGGCTCATAGGGTTTTTCCTCCTCTATAACAGGAAGTGGAGTTATCGGAATTTCGAGAAGAGTTTCGGGAGTAATTGCAGTGTATGCAATCATGATTCCTGCACGAAGCACACGCAAGGACAATGATTCTGAAGAAGGATCAAAGATTATTGGATCATTGAGGAAATGGGTATAGGACAATTCGGGTCTTAGGAATATGGATTCACTCAGATGAAAATCATGAAATATGCCAATCATAGGACCATAGATCATGGATTCAGGAGTGAATGTAGCATTACGACTATTTCGAATAGTACTTTTCGTATCTGAGAAAATCACTCCCTTTGGAGAGATCAATTCTTCTTCACCAAAGCTTTCCGCTTCTTGTTGCGTGCGTAGTTCAAATCCTGCTTTCATTCCAAAACCTGATTGAAACGGTCTCCATGCAATTGACGGTGTGATTCCAACTGAAGGCAAAGCGAATGATACGCGATGTTCAGATTGTGCTTCAACGATATCGAAGCCGGTTCCATTAAATGATAATGCATTACCGATGGTATTGATTGCAGAGTATGCACCTCTTGATTTCACATAATCCAAAGAAAGTCCGATTGTGAAATTCTTGTTCAAGGCATGTTCGATTGAAATTCCGAAGAATGGATCGTATTGATTTGATGTACCACTAAATCCTGAACAACAATTATCCATTCCTGGTAATTCTTTGAATTGTCCGTTGAATATGGACTGTTGCATTCCACCATATATTCCATAACTCCAAGGCGAGCGAATATATTGTGCCTCCAAGGATAGTGAGAAGCAAGTCAATAGAACTAGATATATGGCTTTTCTCATTTCAAACCTTATCGAATGATGATGCATTGTTGAGAATCACGACCATATTTTGATTGCAATACGATTCTATATATACCGACAGCCCAATCTCCTGAATAGTCAAAGACAGCATGTTCAGGTATTGAATTAGCACTATTTTCTTTCCATATTTTTTTGTCAACTTCTGCTCCTCGAGCATCAAACATCGTGAGTTGAACTTCCTCGCCATGAAAGCGAATTGCACTTACGGTGAAATGTCCTTCCGCCGGACTCGGTTTAATTGACTGCATGAATGGCATACCTGAAAAATCAAACATCCGAATTGAGGAGTCGGATAAAACACACAGTGAATCTAAAGTAAATGTGCCTTTTACTGATTCGGATACGATTCTAGAACATGGCCATGAAATTGAATCAATCATTATTTCGGTTTGACCCGGATCACCCATAATTGCAGATCCAGTAATCATGGTGAGTGTATCACCGGATGTAAAAGCATGCGCGGAATCAATTCTGATTCGTAGCGTGCGAATTCTTTCTGATACGTTATTCTCAAGAATTCTTCCATGTGATAATTCCGGAGCAGGATCAAATATCCAAGGATCATATTTCACAATGAAATCAATCGCTTTTGGCGGACATACGAGAGAATCTGGATAGCGTTCAATGATGATTGGAATCCTTGCTTTTTTCTCAAGAGGATGTGCTTTGATATTTGGTATCGAAAGCGATACAGGAATTGCACCGGAATCATAGACAACAGACACACCTCTTGTCACGGAACAACCATTTGCATCAATCGCACGGAGGAGATATTCTCTGCTTCGTGTTGGAGAGCAGATAGTGGTTGACAATGTGCTATCACGCAATTCCAAAGGTTTCAGACCATCCAGATCAGTCCATTCATAGAGATAATTGGGTGTTCCTCCGATGGCTTCACCACCAATGATGACAGAATCACAAGGACATACAAATACTTGATCAGGGAAAGATAAATCGGGTCCACTCACTTTTACTGTTTGTTGTGCACTTACGGTACAATTTGCGGAATCAGTGATTGTGCATTCAATCGTAAAATCTGCATCAAGACCTGTTATCGACAATAATGTATCGGTTGATGAAACCGATAATCCATTGATTTTCCAATTTGGAATATATGGCGGAGTTCCACCTATTGGATTAATCATTGCAGTAATTGATCCACCTTTGCACATCAATGAATCTATGATAATGTTCATTTCAAGTTTGGGTCGAACATTGATGACCATATACGCGGTTGTTGACATTCCACCGGCATCTGTTACAGTCAAGGAATAAACAGTTGATGTATCCGGAGAGAATCGCGGATCATGAATGGTTGGGTCATCTATTCCGGTTGTCGGTGACCATATATAAGTGAATGGTGCTTTACCACATGTTGCAATTTCACCGCGCTTGGGTGTTATGTCACCAAAACAAATAATTGTATCAGAAGCGGGGCGAGGATTCGGAACCGGCTCCACGCAAACAGAAATCGTATCAGAGATCGAACATCCTTTTGCATCAATAACTCGTACTGTGTACAAAGTATTGATGAGTGGACTTACCGTACAAAGTGGACTTGTGCTTTGAAGACCAATTGGAATCCATTCATAACTATATGGCGCGGATCCACCTTGTACTTCAGCATTAAGAGTTACGCTGTCGCCACGGCAAATGCATGTCTTATTTGTATCGATTCTTTTTAGAGATAGTGACATTGATTGTTCGGTTTGGAAATTCACGGTATCCGAACCAATGCAACCAAAAGGAGTTGATACAGTCAAAGTATATGTGATTGATATTGTACTATCCGGGAATATCACCAAAGGTCTTGGATTATTTGGATCACTCAAAAATGTACTCGGTGTCCACTCATATCGTAATGAATCTGTGGGATCGGCGATGACAGTAGGAGTCAGATTGAAGGGTGCAATCGGACTACAGATGAATTGTGATCTTCCTGCATCAACTTTTGGACATGGATTAAGTGTATAAAATACGGTATCACTTCGAGACACATTTTGTCCATCGGTTACGGTGAGTATATATCCATAACTTGTTTTTAAACTTGGATTTTCATTCACCTTGACCATAATGGGTATTGTATCTAGTGCGCTTAGTGCGGACAGTGGTGCATTGTTCAATGCTGACCAACGATATGTGAATGGGATCACTCCGCATTTCGCAGAAATTCCAATCATACCACCTTTTTGATCGCACACACATTCCGTAATATCGGGTCCGGCATTTGCATCCGGAATGAGTCGTACATCAGCAAATACCGTATCGGCATCCACACAACCATTGGAATCGGTGACGCTCAATTCATAATTACCGGCCATTGTGGGATAAATCAAGGTTGTTGCTTGATATTGATTTACAATATTGGCATTTCCGGGAGTCAGTCTTTTCCATTCATAACGATATGGAGGAGTTCCACCTGATACAGTTGCATTCTTTCCAATTTCAATGGTATCTCCAATACAGAATACCTTCACATCATTTCCACCATTCAGAATAGGTTTTGAAGCAATCTGAATTTGATAGGTATAGGAAACACTGCAATTCAATGCATCTTTCACTGTAACTGAATATTCATGAATACCTGGTTCTGATTTTTTGACTGTCAGTGATGAACCAAACACTGAACCAATCACTCCATCAATAGGGAACCATCGATATGTCAAGGTACCTGCAGAACTCGTGATGACCGGATTGATTCGTACAATCTCACCGGCACAAGCTTGTATGATTGACTGTTTCTGTATGATTGGAAGTGCACGAACGATACACAATGCAGTGTCGCGATCTTCACAACCATAGATATCACGGACATATACTTCAAAGCGATAGGTTCCAGGTTTCATGATTTTCGTTTTGATTGATTCACCATTCATCAAGCCATCGATATGCTGACCATCGAGTGATTTCCATTCATA
>JBIKKD010000095.1:0-5524 GCA_044360565.1 Kapaibacterium sp. (SeqCode) | reverse complement strand
AGCGCATTTTTCCAGTCTTCTTTCAATGTATAAATCTGTGATATATGTCGAGCATAATGTGACTTTTCACTTTTTAATACATTTGTTTCTGCATATTTGAAACAGATAAGCAATTTCTCCAATGCAGAATCCAAAACAGCAGAATGAATACTTCGCGTATATTCTATCATTCCAAGATTGCATAAGAACTCATATTTTCTTGAATCATCATTTTTTTCAATTGACAAGTCATACCCTTTCTGATTGTGCTCCCATGCCAGATCATATGCTTTGGTTTCAATATATAATGCACCCATATTGATATGGTATGTCAATTCCTCGGTATAATTACCAAAGACATGATTATCTTGAAATGCCTTCTTATAATAATACTCGGCTTTCTCATGCTCTCCCTTTTGTAAATACACAAATCCAATATTCATGAGTATCATGAAGAGTGGGTCTTTATTACCTAATTCTTCATAGATCGAAATGGCTTGTTCATAATACATGATAGCTCTTTCGAAATCTTTCAAGTTAGAATAGACATTCCCAAGATTTGTATTTACTGTGGCAATACCTGTTTTTCTATTCAAATGATGATTTAAATCAAGAGCTTTTCCATAATATTCAAGGGCTTTTTGATTATCGGATAATCTTCTATATAAATTTCCAAAGTTGACTAGAACTGCGCATTTACCATAAAGATTTTTTTCTTGATCATACAAAGTCAATGCTTTGTTGTAAAAATCAAAAGAACTATCAAATTGGGCAACATCATATTTAATCATCCCCAAAGAAACATAAGCACTTGCCAAAGTTGACATGCTATCTGTTTGCTCAAGAATTCCAATTGCTTTCCAATAGGCGTCTTCAGATGCCTTTACATCTCCGAAGATCTTCTTGATAGCCCCCAATGTCATATAGGCAGAAGAAGTGCGAATAAAGTCAGATATTCCTTCAAACAATTCTATGGATGTAAACAATAAAGGTTCAATGTCAGACATTTCTTTTCGAGCAACTTTCAATTGGACAGATGCCAGATAAAATCGACCTTTCATCAAGTCAGATAGGCGTGATTCATAGATTGGAAAAAGAGATTCTATATGTTTTAATACTTCTCCTGATTTAGTTGCATTCCCTTGTTTGAAATTTGCTTCATATTGATAAAACAGGAAATGCAAATGCAGATTGGGATCTTGTTTACTCCAATCAATGGAATTCAAGAACCCAGCAATAAATTGATGCGCTTCTTCAAACTTGAATGCTGCATAAAGATCAAGTATTGTTTGCTCTACCGAGTGGAATTGATGTTCCATATGCGATTTCTCAAATACAAGGACATAATTACAGATGCAAGAAGAAACTCAAATCCTGAGAGATTGGCTTCACTGACTTTTCTTCCACTCATCATACATCGAGCGGAGCAATTGCACATCTTCCCAGGCGGGTTTTTTCCAATTTGGATTGCGAAGCAGAGCAGCGGGATGATAGGTAGCAAGAAGAGATACACCGTGATAATTCATCACCTTTCCTCGAATATCTTGCATTTGATGATTCTTCTTAAAGAGGGTATTTACGGCAGTTAAACCAAGCGCAAGAATGAATGCAGGCTTAATAAGTTCGATTTGCTTTTGCAAATAGGGCTCGCATTGCGCGATCTCATCTTTTTCGGGCCTTCTATTCTCTGGTGGACGACATTTTATAATATTGGCAATATAGACTTCATCACGAGATAATTCAATCGCTTCGAGAATCTTGGTAAGGAGTTTTCCTGCCGCACCAACAAATGGCAATCCTTGAGCATCTTCATCAGCACCCGGTGCTTCACCGATGATCAAAATATCAGCATTGGGATTACCTGAGCCAAATACGAATGAATTGCGAGTTGAACCCAATCGACATTCCATGCATGTATGAATATGCTCATGCAAAATTGGAAGAGAATCTGTTGTTTGCCATGCTGAATTAATACTCATATCAACCTGTTTTGTTTCTATTGAGGATGTCTGATTCTGATTCACCTGTTGTGCATCAATAAACAAAACCGATCCCAAGATTTCTTGTTGTTGCACAAGATATCGCTCAAGATCGGTTTTCTGTTTTTTCATATTGGAATATCCTACTGCTTCAGCTTAATTTTATACCTTCTTCCAATAACTCATTTACTTTGCCCATAGATTCAGCTTCAGCATAAAATCTGATGAGAGGTTCTGTACCAGATGCTCGAATCAAAAGCCAGCCATTTTCAATGAAAAATTTATAACCATCTTTTGTATTGGAACCTGTAACGGTAAATCTTCCAATTTTGGTTGGACCTTTGGCACAGGCCGCTAAAATTGCCTTTTTCTGTTGGGGCGTTACATGCACATCTTTGCGCATATATCTATGAGGACCAAACTCTTCATCCAATTCATCACATAATTCACGCAAAGTCTTTTTGCGTGTCGCCATCATTTCAATCAAGAGGAGAGCATTGAAAATACCATCGCGCTCTGGAATATGAAGCATCGTACCAAGACCACCTGATTCTTCTCCACCAACTATGATTTTCTCCTCATTCATGAGTTTAGCAACATATTTGAAACCAACAGGCGTTTCATGTATTGGAATTGAATGTTTTGCGCAATACTTTTCAATCATGGAAGTGACGGATACTGTTTTTACAACTGCACCACGCTTTTTCTTCACTTCCCACATATACTTAAGTAAAAGAATGAATAGCTTTTGTGAATCCACAAAATTCCCTTCATTATCCGCAGCACCCAGTCTGTCCGCATCTCCATCTGTTGCAATGCCCACATCATATTTGCCTGTTTTCATGATATCTAAGAATTCATGAAGATTATGCGGGATAGGCTCGGGATGTTTTACTTCACCGAATGTAGGATTGACTTCTGCATGCAATTCAGTGACATTGTTCAATACCTTCGGAAGAATATTCTGTCCTGCACCATACATTGCATCGAGAAGAACAGTATAACCTGAATCATTGATCAATTCCAGATCGATTTTCTTTCTGATATATCGTAGATATGATTCCTGTGCATCGAAAGGTCTGATCATTCTTTCCAAGATATATTCATCGAGTGATTTCGCAGGAGCTTTGGGAACTTTATTTCCCAATTTTTCTAATTCCTTTTCAATCTCTGCAATTTCTTCCGGATAAGCAGGACCACCAAATCGACCTTTCACTTTATATCCGCTATAAATCGGTGGATTATGACTTGCGGTAATCACAATGCCGAGAACAGAACCTTTTTGTTTCGTATGAAAAGATACTTGAGGAGTGGAAGAAATTTCTTGTGTGATATGTACAGTGATTCCATGTGCAGCGAAGACTCGAGCTGTTTCCTCCGCAAATTCTTTCGACATGAATCTTGTATCATAGCCAATTACGGCAGATGGATTTTTATCGCCGACACGCTTGATATAAATGGCTGTTGCCGTGGCAACCAGCGCAAGATTGTCATAGGTGAAATCACGCGCGATAATTCCGCGCCATCCATCAGTTCCAAAGACAATACTCATATCCAACCCGCTTCAAATGTGGTGAATCATTGAATTTAATCAGAGAATCGACATGCCGGCATAGCGAGCTGAACTTCCAAGTTCTTCTTCTATTCTCAGCAATTGATTGTATTTGGCCACGCGATCCGTACGGCTCGGGGCTCCTGTTTTTATCTGTCCGGCATTTGTCGCAACTGCAATGTCCGCTATCGTGACATCTTCAGTCTCTCCCGAACGATGAGAAATGATCGTTGCATATTGATTCTGTTTTGCAAGTGCAATCGTATGCAATGTCTCTGTCAATGTTCCAATTTGATTTACTTTGATCAAAATGGCATTGGCAATATTTTCATCGATTCCTCTTTGCAAGAATGCAGGATTTGTTACGAACAAATCATCGCCCACGAGTTGTACACCTTTGCTTGAAAGGGCTTCAGTAAGCATAGACCAACCGGCCCAATCATTCTCTCCCATTCCGTCTTCAATCGAGAATAATGGATATTGCTCGCACATTGAAGCATACCAAGCAACCATTTCATCGGCAGTTTTGGAAGCACCGCCGGATTTGTACATATGATATGCTCCATCTTTATACATTTCACTCGCTGCAACATCAATTGCCAATACAATTTCTTCGCCAGGTGTGTAACCTGCAAGGACAATTGCGTCCATGATCACATCAAATGCTTCTTCATTTGATTTGAGTGATGGTGCAAAACCACCCTCATCTCCAACCGAGGTATTGTAATTCTGTTTTTTGAGAACCGAGCGCAAAGAATGGAATATTTCTGTTCCCATTCTAAGTGCATCG
The DNA here is from genome assembly GCA_044360565.1 of Kapaibacterium sp. (SeqCode). Classification (GTDB taxonomy): domain Bacteria; phylum Bacteroidota; class Ignavibacteria; order Kapaibacteriales; family UBA961; genus UBA961. The sequence goes on along the minus strand of JBIKKD010000095.1, from coordinate 1,224 downwards.
GAAAAAGTATCCGCACCAACTGGCATCACCATGAATTCTTGAATATCCACCGTATTATCGGCATGCTTTCCACCATTTAGAATATTCATCATGGGTACCGGCAAAGTATTACCGACAATCCCGCCCAAATAACGATACAATGGCATGCCATAACTTGCAGCCGCTGCTTTTGCAACTGCGATTGATACGCCAAGAATGGCATTCGCACCAAGTTTAGATTTATTTGCCGTACCATCAACATCGATCAACATTTCATCAATTTCATATTGATCATCGGCTTCCATATCTTCAAGTGCTTCCGCAATCTCCGTATTGACATTATCAACGGCTTTTTGTGTCCCTTTCCCACCGTATCGTGTTTCATCACCATCGCGAAGTTCACAAGCTTCATGCTCTCCAGTGCTTGCTCCTGAAGGTACTGCGGCAGAGCCAAATGAGCCATCTTCGAGTATGACATCCACTTCAAGTGTAGGATATCCTCTAGAGTCCAGAATTTCACGGGCATGGATATCTGCTATCATCAGATTCATGATTCATTCCAATATGTGAGAAAAAAGGCAACCATTGACATAGCAATGGTCGCCCTTACATATGAGTTGGGTTTCGACTTTTCAAAAAGTAATTGCATCAATCTTTGAAGCAAGATCCATGTCAAGCAGAGTAAGACCGCCTTTGTCATGTGTGCTGATTGATATATCAATTTTGTTCCAGCCATATAATCGAATTTCAGGATGATGATCCATTGCCTCGGCATGAATTGCAATTGCATTTATGAAACCAATGGCTGAAACAAAGTCATGAAGAATACATGTTCTCATGATTTTTTTGCCATCAGAATCCCATAAAGGCAATAATTCCAAGTGATTGCGAATCGCTTCCGCGGAAAGAAGATCGGGTCTGCTCATGGAGATTGCTCCAATCAATTCACATGGGCTTCGAGGCGCTCTGTGATATATGGTTTGCCAACGGCACCAATGATTGTATCAACCAATTGTCCACCCTTGAAGATCAAAATCGTCGGGATGGAACGAATCCCAAATTTTTCAGCTGCTAGTTGATTATTGTCAACATCCAATTTTCCGATGACCGCCTTTCCTTCATAATCTTTGGCAAGATCTTCGATAATTGGTGCAATCATGCGACATGGACCGCACCAAGTGGCCCAAAAATCAACGAGAACAGGTTTATCTGAATTCAATACTTCAGCTTCGAAATTCTCATCGG
>JBIKKD010000008.1:0-16706 GCA_044360565.1 Kapaibacterium sp. (SeqCode) | reverse complement strand
TCAAAGGCAATCCCTCAATTGGTAGATCTCCTGTATTATTAAAACAACTTACTCTGGGTGATGTCCTCCAAAAAAAACATTCCAAAAGCAAAGGATTGGCAATTGCCTTAAAAGATAGATCCGCAATTTTGATGGCCGGAAGAAATCCTCAAAACACAGTTCTGTGGTTTGATTGGAAAACACAGAATTTCACGACTTCCTCTTATTACACTCAACCAATTTGGTTGGATGATCTTAATAAAACATTGCCCTATACTGCCTATGCAGGAAAAGTGTGGAGAACCATCATCCCGGACTCTATCTCATATGAAGATTCTGTTAATGTGGAGGGAAATTTCCCCGGAGGCAATTTTACTTTTCCTCATGAAATCGGTGTGCCCGGTCAACAACATTATACTGAAGCAATACTCACTTCTCCCTATGGCATATCCTATCTGTTTGAGTCAGCAAAATATGCAATGAAGAATAATGAAATCGGAAAGGATGAATTTACGGATATCGTCAGCATAGGAGTTTCAACCACTGATTTCCTCGGTCATACTTTCGGACCTGATAGTCGGGAGCTTCAAGAATTGTATGTTCATGCAGACTCTATTCTCGGAGATTTCCTTGATCATTTGGATCAAACAATAGGTAAACAGAATTATATAGTTGTCATTGCATCCGATCATGGTGTTGCTCCAATTCCAGAGTACATAACACGATTCGGAAAAGTACCCGTGGATGCTGGCCGCATCTATGAAAGACCTTTACTTGATTCGATTGAGTCTAGGATGAATCAAATGATTCGTGGGAATATTTCCGGTAATAGATGGATAAAAATCTTTGAGCCACCCACGATTTTTTTGAATGATACCACCATTTATAAACTGGGATTTGAAACTTCAATGATTGTTGACTCAGTTTGTAAGATCATGTCCTCAATAAATGGTATTGCATCTGCTGTACCAACCTCAACGATTCAACAAGGTCGTATTCCACAGGGCTGGACAAAGGAATTACTCGAAATGTATCGCAATGACATACATCCTGATCGAACAGGTGAAATCATGTTCATGGTAAAACCTTATTGGCTCTTTGGTTCAAAACCTGCAAATCATGGCACTCCTTATGATTATGACACACATGTTCCCCTCATGTTCTTTGGTGGTGGAATAACTCCAATGCAGATACTAGGAAAGACCGATCCGGCAGATATCGTTCCTACACTTGCACATATTCTACAAGTGAATATTCAGCATAGACATGGAAAGAACCTCGAACTCATCAAACCGGAGCCGATCAAAACCAAATCAAAAAAGAAAAAATTAATTCGATGAATGACTTGAATGTAATTCCCTGAACACTGCTATTTCTTCCGGAGTGAATTCATATTCTCCATTGCCAAATCGAGCATAGATATAATTCAATAATTCACTCAATTCTTTGTCTGTTCCCGACACAGGATGCATTACGCTATTATAGGATATTCCATTCACTGTAATATGTCCTGATATTCCCTGCAACAATACATTGATAATTCTTGCTTTGTCATTGCGTAAAAAATCACTCGACTGCAATGGAGGGTATAAATCCTGAACACCTTCCCCATTTGTTTGATGACATGTGGCACATTTTTGTTGATAAAATGACTCCCCGATTGCATACTTACTCTTATTGACATTCTTTTGATAGTCACCAATGCTTTTTGAAACGATGTAAGTCATCGAAGCAAAAGCACACATGATCAATATCACTGCTAATACTTTTTTCATTGTTTATTGTGGAAGAAACTTGTCAATGGAGGAATTCCCTTTCAATACTCTTTGTACCAAGCCCGTGTTTCCATTCAATACATAGAGTCCATCCTCAGCATTTGCGAGAACTTCTCTTCTTCTATCATTATATGCAATACCTGAATACACTTTACGAGACATCGTTGAGTAGTTTTTGTATTCGCGTGTATCAATTCGAACCAAGCCATTTGAAAACGGAACAAATGCCCACTCACTTGCAGTAACAGCCACTCCTGTTGGAATTGCATCAGTACTATCTACATCTTTGGTGCTTATTGTCATTTGAGCAAGCAACAATTTCCTATCAATGTCAATAAATCCAATGCCTGCAGTAGACTTCTCTGCATTCGTGATGGTTTTTCCACCACCTTCACTCACATAGACAATCTTCTTACCTGTTGGATCATTTGACAAATACTTTGGAGCAGTAAGAACAGAATATTCTTTCTCCACTTGATTTGTTCTAGTATCAATATGCGATATGGTATTTGAACCAAGATTGGCAACAAATATCTGATTCTGTCTATCACCAATTCCTGAGATTATATCAGCAGTATAATTACCAACCTTGATTGATCCTGCAAGCTGTTTATTCAATATGTCATATAATCGTACAATGCTGTCTTTTTCAAAAATGATATACGCTGTTGTCGCATTACCAAAAGCCATGGCAAGTGGTTTCTGCGATTCATTGGTAAAATCAATCACATGCGAAGTTTCATATGATGCACGATTTAGAATGACAATTCGATTCGATGCCGGAAGCAAGAGATATAATTGATCACGATAGATATACATATTGCCGATTTCTGAATCGGATGAATACAATTTCTTACGAGTTGAAAGCTCCGACCCTGAAACACGCTCTGAATAGAGTGCATTCTCATTCATTGGAACCGAAAACAATGTCCAAGAATCCTGATCTGGAGTAACGACATTCTCTTCCGGCGAACAAGAAACCAGAACGAGGACCAAAACAATAAATATGTGGAGTGTGATTTTCATAAGTGATGGGAAATTACAAAAAAACGACGAACCGAATATCGGCGATTATGCATGTTGTGACTCTAACAACACGGTTGACCACCCATCAGTTTCACAGTAATTGTCAATAATGCCTGCAATTTCTTGTTCAGTTACGGCATCAATCTTGGAAATTGTTTCTTCAACAGACTCAATCTTGCCTTCTTCGAGCAATCCTCGACCTATGGCTTGCATCCTTGCCGACATGCTTTCAAGCGACATGATAATCGATGCTTTTACCTGAGCTTTGGCTCTTTCAAGTTCTTTTTTGCCAACAGGTGCAGAATGCATCATTCGATTGCATTCATTCAGAATTGTATCACGAGCACGCTCAATATTCGAATTGTCACAAGCGGTGTACATATACAATGTGCCACTATCCGTGAATAAATCGAGTGAAGAATAGACAGTATAGCCAAGTCCATGCTTTTCTCGAATGGACTGATACAATCTCGAACTCATTCCTTCACCAAGGATAATATTAAGCAGAAGCAACCTATAACGCTCTTCAGAAAATAATCCAGTTGTCATTCTTCCCAATAATACATGTCCTTGTTGAAATGTTCTCGCTTGAATTTCTTGCTTAACCTTCTGAATTCTGGGTTTTCTTCTTATTACTTTCGACTTCGAACTCTTTGGCATCGTAAATGTATTTGCCGCATATTCAACGATCAATTCATGAGGAATATTACCGGCAACGGCAATCACTATGCGATCAGGTCGATACATCTCAGCCCTTGCTTTAACCAAGTCACTTCTTTCCATTGAGCTAATGGTATCAATGGTTCCTGTAATCGGATGTCCCAGAGTATGTGAACCAAACAATAATTGCTCGCCCGCTTCAAAAATCACTTCTTCAGGTTCATCTTCACATGAATTAATTTCTTCTATGATGATATTTCTTTCTTTCTCAATGTCACGAGAATCCAGTGCCGGGGATAATGTCAATTCAGCCATCAAACTATAGACTTTGGCAAAATCTTTTGAAAGAGCACGGACATAAAAACAGGTATGCTCTTTTGTGGTGAATGCATTAGAATACGCGCCCATCTGCTCAAATGCATCAGCCAATGCTTTTGTACTACGATATTCCGTTCTACGAAATGCGAGATGCTCAAGAAAGTGATATGCACCTTCTTTTCCTTTTTCTTCATCACGCGAACCGGAGGCAATCCAAATTCCCAATGAAAATGAAAGAACATCAGGAATATACTCACTGACTATACGCACACCATTTGGAAGTGTGGTGATCTCGGGTCCAGGTCCAATCCTCATGCTAGATGCTTTTTGCATGGCTCCGCTGTGAATGGATGATCTTTTCTTCATGACAATGCGTCCAATGCCTGTGCAATATCAGCCATGAGATCTTCTTTATCTTCTATTCCGCAAGACAATCTCACCAAGCCATCGGTGATACCCAACTTTTCTCTTTGCTCTTTTGGAATTGATCCATGCGTCATGCTTACGGGATGACAAACAAGAGATTCAACTCCTCCGAGTGATTCGGCCAAAGTAAAAAGCTTGACTGAAGTAGTGAACTTTTTAGCTCTTTCCAATGAACCAAGTTCGATGGAAATCATTCCGCCAAATCCTGTCATTTGTTTTTTTGCCAATGCATGTTGTGGATGCGAAATAAGACCTGGATAATGTATTGCGGAAATCGCAGGATGCTTTTCACAGAACTCTGCAATGGCCATCGCATTCTCAGCATGTTGTTTCATTCTTACGGATAATGTCTTGATTGATCGCAAGCACAGCCAACATTCCATGGGACCTGGCACTGCACCGGCTGCATTCTGAATGAAACGAAGCTGATCAGCAATTGCTGAATCTTTTGCCACGACTATGCCGGACACCAAATCAGAATGTCCACCAAGATATTTCGTTGCACTATGCAATACAATGTCTGCTCCCAATGCGAGGGGTTTTTGAGCATATGGACTTGCGAATGTATTGTCAACTATCAAAAGCGCATGAGCTTCATGGGCAATCATTGCAAGAGCAGAAATATCAGTCAACTTCATCATGGGATTCGTTGGAGATTCCGTATAGATGAACTTTGTTTTTCCGGGGAGGATTGCGGACTTCACATCATCAAGATTAGTCATGTCAACAACTGAAAATTCCACTCCGAATCGCTTCAACACTTTGTCAAAAAGTCTAAATGTCCCGCCATACATGTCTTCTGCACAAATCACATGATCACCGGAAGATAAAAGTCTCATCACAGCATCTATTGCCGCCATTCCACTACCAAATGCAAAGCCGGCACATCCTTGCTCAAGATTTGCCATACTGTCCTCCCATGCAAATCTTGTGGGATTTTGGGTGCGTGCATATTCAAATCCTTTATGCACTCCGATTGCTTCTTGTGCATATGTTGAGGTCTGATATAATGGAACAGTTACTGAGCCGGTCAAAGGATCAGGTTCTTGTCCTGCATGAATTGCTCTTGTTGAAAATCCAAATTGATGATGATCATATTGCGACATGGGTAATTCCTCATTGTTTTATGCAAAGATACCTAATTGAAGATGCAATATTCTTCAGGTTTTCTGTTTCTTCTTCTTTGCGGCAGGAAATAGGATATTATTAAGTATGAGTCTATAGCCGGGTGAATTTTTATGCAGCGAAATATCTGTCGGCGGATCACCCACGGCATGTTGATAATCCTCGGGATCATGTCCTCCATACCATGTGAATGTTCCACGACCTATATTTCCATGAAGATATTTGACTTCATCGGTCCCTTCTCTCTCTGCGAGTATTGTCACCGATTTTTTGATTTGTTCCTTGTGAAATGCCGTTGTTTGTCCGAGAAAATTCTTGACCACATTTGCATGACATTGCGTTAGCATCGTGGGAACCGGATCATACTTTGCGGAAAAATCAAATAATGTGAAATAGTCGACAGCGGGATTATTCACCCTGAAACTTGCATCAACATCTATGGTAGAGTATTCATAGCGATATGGATCTGTGTAAATCTCGAAATTTTCAAATGCAAATGTTCTTGAGAAATCAACTTTGGATTCATAACCGGGTTGAACAGGATCTCCATCAAACATTCTTTCACAAATATCAGTCTGAGCGGCAGCAAGAGCTATATCATATGAATCAGTTGCCGAACACATCGCAAACATGAATCCGCCTTGCTCGATATATGATCGAATTTTTTGAACGATGGCCAATTTTAATGATGAGACCTTTTTGAAACCTAGTTTTTTTGCTGTGGTTTCAAGTAATGTAACTTGTTGGATATACCATGGTGCGGTTGCATAATTGGCAAAAAACTTTCCGTATTGACCAGTAAAATCCTCATGATGAAGATGAAGCCAATCAAAGTCGGATAATTTATCCCGCAAAACTTCTTCATCCCATACTTTGTCGTACTTCACTTCGGCATAATCCAAAACCATCGTCACCGCATCATCCCAAGGCCTGGAACCGGGAGGTGTATACACTGCAATGCGTGGTGGTTTTTCCAATTTAACAACATCCATATTGGACTTTTCACTTTGCACTTCTGCATAAATTGCAAGTGCCTGACCTTGTGTCAATTGCTCGAATCCAACACCACGAATTCTACATTCAGCGATGAGAAATGGCTCGGGATCGCATAAGAATGAGCCACCACGATAATTCAATAGCCATTCAGTATTCACATTTTTTGTCAGCGCCCAGTATGTCAAACCATATGCCTTCAAATGATCTGTTTGAGTAAGATCCATTGGAATGAGAAGTTTCTGTGCATTGATATGTTGCACCATGATCATGACTAGCATGCTCAAAAGCAAGTGCTTGAATATGTGAAGCGATCTATTGTTCATTTTGTCCGAAATAATCTGGTGATGATTTGTTTTTCTTTGGAATTCAGAATTCCGCTTGCAAAAAGAATGACAGGAAACGATGAAACAATGAATAGGTTCATCCAACCGCTTGTTTCAAATATACTCGCAATCCCAAATAACATCACAGTTACGATTGCTGTTCCAAGGAGTCTCGACCATTCATATGGAATCGGATATAATCTCGATGATATATACCAGAGAATAATTGCGCTGACTGCATAAGCGATGAATGTTGCCCATGCTCCTCCATAAATGCCAAGTATGGGAACGAGAACAAATGTGAGGATGATATTGACGAATGCAGCAATTCCGGTTGCAATAGGGAGCCATACGGTTTTTTTGCTGACATGCATTCCCAATGCCATATTGGTGGCAATACCATTCCAAATATATGCCGCAAGAATGATTGGAATGATACCCAAGCCCTGCCAATACGATTCATGAATCAGAGAAAAGCCGCCGAAGGAAAGTTGCACGATGTCTTTGATAAATAGTGAAATCAATAAATACACAGCACATGCAATTATCATGAAATATGTAAATATCCGAGCAAAGAGTTGGGTCGAATCTTCATCTTCATGATGAGACAAATAGAATGGTTTATAAGCAAACTCAAATACCGCAACAAGCATCATCATAGGAATTCCCAAGCGATAATTTGCTTGATACAGTCCAGTCATGTCAGCTCCTGCAATTGATGTCATGATTGGTCGATCAGCAACCTGAAGCATCATTCCGGAAAAAGCCGATGGCATGGTCGGAACGCCAAAACGCATCATCTCTTTTGACAATTCAGCATCGAATTTTACACGAAGCCATTGCATAATGATTGGCATTACCCCAAGCACTGCAAGAAAGGATGATGTAATTCCGGCAATGACGATTCCCATCAGACCCATTTTGAGATAAGCCACAAGGATTATATTGAGACAAACATTTATGGCAACATTCAGCACTCGCAATACCGCAAATCGTTTTGCCTTTCTCTGCATCCTCAATAGATTATACGGAACATTGGTCAATGCATCGAAAAGTGGAATGAGCGCTATGGCACGGATCAAATCTCCATTGCCGGCGAGGTCGGGTACCCAATTTGCTATGCCATCGGCTGAAAACAAAATCACAATGGTGGAGACAATCCCGATTAAAGCAATCATCCACCATGAAAAAGAAAATGCTTGTTCTGTTTTATGTAGGTCTTTAGCTGAAAAGAAACGAAGGAATGCGGTGTCCAACCCAAATGCATAGATTACATTCACGAATGCCAATAATGAATACAAATATGCATATACCCCGAATTCAGCTCTATTTGACAATGCATTTGTGTAAAGTGGCGTGAGCAAAAAACTCATAGATCGCGTCAACAGCGTGGTCACACCATATATCGCCGCATCGGAGGCGAGAAGTTTGATCTTTGCTCTCATATTCTATCTTACTAATTAACTCCTGCAATATATGATGTTTCCTCATGGCTAAGACCAATCATTTACCCCATTGCTATCCTTTCTTCTTAATCACATTGCCATAAAAAGTCCAAAAAGTATTTTTAGATGTATTCATCCTTCCTGAATGAATCTGTTTCTGATACCTAATATAACGCTCAACAATACCAACAGAAGATTCAGTAACTGAAAATGCGCCATATCCCGTTTGCCATGCAAATTTCTCCTTCAAAAGTTGATTTTTATTGATGTAAAAAGCACTTGCCCCTTTGGCATGCCTTATCACATCTGCAATTGAAATACTTCTATTCAAGACAAATAAACAATGTACATGATCAGGCATTCCATTGACAATCTTCACAAAACAACCTTGCCCTCTGATTTCATCATTAATTTTCCTAAAAATCACATCCTGTACTGTTTCATCAATCAAAGGTACTCTATTCTTTGTTGTCCAAACCGCATGAATCCAAACCTTATTCAGTGAATGCGCCATAATTTCCATCCCCTCTTTTTAGATGTAAGATATGCTTTCCATTGAATACTATATTCACACAAATCACCCTCATTTTGCCGTGAATAGATGCTTTTCTCCATGGATACATCCATTTCTCCCATGGATACATCCATTTCTCCCATGGATAAATCCATGGGCTGTATTTTCATTCATATATATTTAATCATTTGGATTCATCCATTTCTTTTCATCATCCTATTCACACCATGGATTTATACCCTTTTCTCCCATGGATACATCCATTTCTTTTCATCATCCCATACACACCATGGATTTATCCATGGGAATCAATCCATGAAAAATCCATCCATGAAAAATCCATCCATGAAAAATCCATCCATGAAAAATCAATCCATGCGAATCAATCCATGCGAATTAATCCATGAAAAATTAATCCATGGGAATCAATCCATGAAAAATCAATCCATGCGAATCAATCCATGAAAAATTAATCCATGAAAAATCAATCCATGCGAATCAATCCATGAAAAATCCATCCATGAAAAATCAATCCATGAAAAATCAATCGATGAAAAATCAATCCATGAAAAATCAATCCATGAAAAATCAATCCATGAAAAATCAATCCATTCGAATTAATCCATGGGAATCAATCCATGAAAAATCAATCCATGGATTTATCCATGGGAGATACAAAAAAACCCCTTTCGGGGCTTATATCAAACATTCTTGTCTTCTTTAATTTTCTTGATGAATTCTTCCATGAAGATCAATGAGTCAGGAAGGTTTAAACTCATTTGGGCACCACCATTCAATTCAAGATCGACATAAATTTCATTTTTCTGATAATCATACTGCAATTTGATGTCTCTGATATCAGATAATGAGATGGAATGATTTCCAAAATGGAAAATATGCATAAATTTTCTCCTGAGAAGTATGAAACAGTATTGATTGAATTACCACATGCAATCTATATCTGAAATCAGTTGATAAATATGACCAAAGTCATAATTGACTATTTTTTTACTGCCATACACATCCCATCTCCAAGTGGGATGATGCAGGGTGGATGAAGGGCTGAATGCTTCCTCATATGTTGATTGAACTCTTGAATCCCCTTAACATTCTCCGGCTCGAATTCCGGAAACTCTTCTGCAATATAGCCCCAAGCAAGAGCATTGTCTCCAATAATCAGTCCACCGGATCTTAATCTCGGAAGCAATAATTCCAAGTATGTTGAATATGATGGTTTATCTGCATCGATGAATATCAAATCAATGCTCGGAATATCGACATTTGACAATGCATCAACCGCATTTCCCTCATGAATAACAATTCGATCTTCAATTCCGAAAGACTTGGCTTGCAATGATATAAACTCACAATATTCGGGTTCTTTTTCGAAACAATGCACGATGCCACTGTCCTCCATTGAGACTGCCATTGTTATGGCAGAGTAACCGGCCAAAGAGCCAATTTCAACGATGACCTTTGCATTGAGCAATCGCACCATATTTTGCAGAAATGCTCCTTGCACGCCACCAATGGAAATCTCAGGAATACCTTTAGCTTTGGCATCAATCAAAAGTTGTTTCAATTCCGGAGTCTCGGAAGTGAAATTCTTCTCAGCATATTCAGCAATTGAATCGGTCATCAATGTTGGGATTATTGCCATCATGAATTCCTGAATACATGTATTGTGGAAATCAATTGCTCGGTTGAACAGTCTTGCGTCTCAAGCACTACCGAGGAGTCTTTTACTGCCGGTAATATTGAAGCTGCCATAACCTTTCCAAGCTCTACTCCCCATTGATCATATGAACAAATATCCCATACGATTCCCTGAACAAATGTCCTATGCTCATACAATGCAATAAGCCATCCAAGTGTGTATGGAGTGAGCTCCTTCAATAGAATAGTTGTGGATGGTCTATTACCGGAGAATAATTTATGTGGAATGAGTGCTCGCTTCTCTGCTTCGCTCAAATTTGTCTTGGCTATATCCTGTATCACTTCATTTTGTGTTTTTCCATGCATCAATGCAGCGGATTGCGCCGCACAATTTGCGAGCAATCGTTCATGCATGTCGCCAATTGGATTGAGTGGTTTTGCACATGCTATGAATTCCGTGTTCACTTGCTCGGTTCCTTGATGCAATAGCTGAAAAAATGAATGTTGTGCATCGGTACCGGGCTGTCCCCAAACGATCGGCGAAGTGTGATAGACAATTTCATGCCCTTCTCTCGTAATGGATTTTCCATTGCTTTCCATCATCATCTGTTGCAAGAATGCAGGGAATAATCTAAGATATTCATCATATGGAATAATGGCATGAGAATGCACATCATAACAAATCACATTCAGAGCATCGATGAGTCCCAAAATGATCGGGATATTATTCTCGATTTTTTCACTTGCCATATGCATGTCCATTTCATGGGCACCGGCGAGGAATTGCTCAAAATGCTCATAACCAATGCTGATTGCAATGGAAAGTCCAATAGCTGACCACACGGAATATCGTCCACCAACCCAATCCCAGAATCCGAAAACACGATCTGATTGTATGCCAAATGCACTCGTCTTTTCAATATTCGCCGAAACTGCACATGCATGCAATTCCCATGAACTACCACCATGTTGCAAAAACCATTCTTTTGCTGCAAATGCATTTGCCATTGTTTCTTCTGTGGTAAATGTCTTTGAAGAAATAATGAATAATGTGGTTTCAGGAGAACATGTTCTCAATGTTTCGGCAAGATGCGTTGGATCAACATTGGACACAAAATGCACTGAAATGTCACGGTTTGAAGAATATCGCAAAGCATTACAAACCATATTCGGCCCAAGATCGGATCCGCCTATTCCGATATTGACTATGTCTGTGAATGTTTTTCCGGAATAACCTCGCAATGCACCTTTGCGTATGGCATCGCTGAATACGCGCATCCGGTCCAATACAGCATGAATTTCAGGCATGATATTTTGACCATCAATATTGATGACCGAATCTTTAGGAGCACGCAATGCAGTATGCAATACACTGCGTTGTTCAGTGACATTGATTTTTGCTCCCTGCATCATCTGCACAAATTGTTCACGAATATTGATCTCTCGAGCAAAAACACATAATTCTTCAAGCAATTGTGCATTCACTCTTTGACGAGAATAATCTACGAATGCAAATGGCAATGTATGAGAACAAGAATGAACCCGACCGGCATCCTCGATAAACAATTCCTTCAAATGTACCTGCTTCAAAACTGAAGCATATTGTTCAATGATTTTCCAATGTTGAATCATGGTAATAAGATTATGATTGACGAAGTCTTAAGTCAGCGATGATTGCTTCAAAATGATCCAATCGTTCAGGTTGATTTCGAGCCAATACTTGATATGCCTTGATCGCTTGTGAAAAAGCACCTTGCTGAACATAAATATTGGCCATTGTTTCCGTAACAATTGAAGGCATGAATGAAGGAGTTGAAATGGTTTTTTCTTCTTCTATGGCGGGAATCCTTGCTTTCTCCAGTCTTTGAGCCAATTCCTCCAGAGCAGACAATGTTTGCTGAGATTCTTCAGATCGTGTGATTTCAATCTGCTGTTTGGGATATTCCTTCAATGTAAATGATGGAAAATCTACATTGGTCTCATCATATTCTATCTGCTCGGGCAAAACATCATCTTTGAAATGCAGAAAAGGTAAAATGGATTCAATGACAATTTCCGGAGACCGAAGAATTGCAATTGATTCATCAATGGAATCGGGAAACAACTCATCTGCTCGCTTCCTGATCAATGTTGCCTTATCAAAATCTCCTGCTTTTTCAATTGCATCGGAAATGATCAAGAAGATTTCTTTCCCATGTGAAAAGATAGATGCTGGCGACAACAATTGCTCACAAATTGACAATGCCCTTTGTATATCACCGGATTTCAATAAATCCCGAGCATATATCAATCGTTGTTCTGTATAATCCGTAAATGAGCTCATAAGCAAAAAAGGCAGAAGTCTTCACTTCTGCCCGGATAGAAAGCCAAATAATCATCAATCATCATTGCTACCGCCAAAGAGGCGCAAGATGAAGAGAAAGAGATTAATGAAATCAAGATATAATGTCAATGCACCAAGAATCGCGCCTTTCATTGCCATATCACTTCCCTGCAATTCCAATTCAGCAGATTCTTTGATTTTTTGCGTGTCATAGGCTGTCAAACCAATGAAAACAAAAACTCCAATCAATGAAATTGCAAAGCTGAGCGCAGAACTTGCAAGAAATATATTCACAATGCTTGCAATGATGATACCGATGAGTCCCATGAAGAAAAATGATCCCCAAGAGGATAAGTCTTTTTTCGTGACCATTCCATATACACTCATTGCCGCAAATGTGCCTGATGTCGTCAAAAATGCATTCATCACGGCCGCTTCATCATATGCTAGCAATACTGCTGATAAAGTAATTCCATTCAAAACAGAATATCCAATAAAGGATAACATTGCCACCGGTACACTCATCTTATGAATGAATGCAGAGAGAGCAAAAACCAGTGCAAATTCAGCAATTATAAAAAACCAGAAATAATCAAGCATTGATTGAATCATCGATGCATCACTTGCAACGAAACCACCAACCAATCCTGTTGCCATAAGCCCACCAACCATCCAGCCATATACCTTGACCATATAGGTTTTTTGTGCTTCGGCCAAAGCCGTGGCTTTAACTTCTTCCAAATATGAATTCATTCTTATACCTTTAACTGTGAATCCCGGCTGATGACGAAACAAATCACACATAATTTAGGAAATTATGTCGAAAGTTATTCATGATTACAACATGACCTGCATCGAGAGTGAAAATTGCCTTCCCAATAGATTGGGCATTGAGCGCAAATTCATGACATTCATAAGATTATTGACTCCCAAAGTGATTCGTAAAGAACCGGAAAGTTCGCTCAGCTCAATATCTTTTGAAAACCCAAGATTCAGGATCGTATATGCAGGCACATATTCGACGTCCAAATCAGGTACTTTGCGATTATTGTGAACAGGACCATTTATATCTAATGCCTCATCTCCAAATCTACCAATGAATTGCGCGCGTATCGATGCCGATATGCCGGCATTTCTATGTTCATAACTTAATCTCATTGTTCCTGAATGAACAGATCTAAACCATAATCCACCATAATTCTTCACAGTCAATGTATTGAATCTTCCTGTCGAAGGGTCAATTGTTCCTGCCATCCCTTTCTCAATCGCATCATACACTTCCAAATCACGAGTATCCAAATATTGATATCCAAAGGAATAACCAAGTTCCCCCGATTCATGTCCAGGAATCGGATGACTCATCCGCAAGGACATCTCCAAGCCTTGTGTTGAAGCTCTTGCAATATTACGATAGGAATATACTGCTTGATTTGTTTGTGGATTATTGCCGGTATAGTAGAATTCAATGAGATTGGACAATGTATTATGAAACACTCTGCATTCGGCAAAACCCCGTAGTGGAATATCATCGGATAAGAAATTTGTCGACCATTCATCAAGTATCACTCCCAAATCCATTGAAATGGAGCGCTCAGGCTGCAAATCCAAACCCAATCTTCGCGCTCCTATCAAGTCATATCCGGCTCCACCGAGTCGATTCGAAAATTGCACATATAATTGTCTGAAATCCGGCACTTTGAAACCTGTTCCAATGGAAGTGTGAATACGAATTCCATCTTGCAATTTGAGATTCACTGCCAATTTTGGATTGGATAATTTGGCTATCGCACTCAATATATTGGACTCTTGCAGTCCATCCTGTTTATATGCCGAATTATCAACATATCTCGCACTCAATGCATATGAAATCCATGAAGTTGGATTCCCTTCCCATTGGGCAAATCCACTGAATGTTGCGAAGTATGGATTATCCGGATAACGCGATCCACCAATATCATCAATGGTATACTCCATACCAAAAGTGAAGCGATTGCGCTCATTCCATATCACATCATACTGGAGATATGAACGAAGTAATCCTCGGGAAAGATCATCCACGGAACCTGCTTCACCTTGAATTGTATCAAAATTATATCGCTCTTTATAGGAAGCATAATGCAATTGAGCATTTAATCTTGCCTTACCATGAGTCCAAATAGCATAACCGGTTCCCTGCAAATCATCTTGCCGAACACTGCCCTCATTCGAGGCAATCTGACCAAAAAATGACTCAATAAATGCACCTCTACTTTCACTTGAAAAATATCGCATGTCAGCACCAACTTGAACGGAGTTAGAAGCATGCCATTTTGACTTTAGATGCAAGGTTTGATCGGAAAATCCTTGATATGGAACCCGTAATGTATCTTGTTGCAAAGTGAATGGTCTTGCATTTTTCATACTGACAAATCCGGTGAGATCAAGAGAATTTGAACCAAATTGCATTTCTCCACGCAACTCGGAAGGACCTCTATCCAAATATTGTCCAAAGACCATCCCGGAAAATCCAGCATCCGGTTTTTTTGTGATGATATTAATTACGCCTGCAAGCGCTTCGCTTCCATATAGTGATGACATCGGACCTTTCACGACTTCGACTCGCTCCACATTCCCAACTGATATTCTGGAAAGATCCAATACACCGGCAACACGGCCAATCATGGGCTGACCATCTATCAAAATCTGGGTATAATCCGCGCCTAATCCCATCATTTGAATGCCGGTTCTTACATTGTTTGTTAAAATCATCCCCGATTGCTCACGCAATAAATCACCGATATTCACCATGGCAGTACTGACCGTTTGTTTTTTGTCTATCACTTCCACGCGAACAGGAGAGTCTTTTAGCAATACTTCATTTCTGGTACCCGTAACAACAACTTGCTCTTTGGAAGTATATGTGCTTACGGAATCCTTCTTTTGTTTTTTTGAAAGAGGAATCTTTGGTAATCTTGGCGATATAGAATCAGCTTCTGATCGAGCATGCAATGTCATTACATTGAATGTAATCAAAAACAGAAGTATGAAATATTTCATGTGTATCATCTATAAAAAAACCCCTTCCGCGTTTCCGTAGAAGGGGTTGAATCATGTTTTTGAAGAATCAGGAAAGTGGCACTGTATAAGCATTTGTTTTTTTCAATGCTCTACGAACCCATGCACCTTGCTCTTCAGCCATGCGTCTAACCGCAAGGCGCTCTTTATTGCAAGGACCATTTCCTTTGATTACTTCAAAGAATTCATTCCAATCAGGATCGGAAAAATCCCACTTTCCGGTTTCTTTATTCTTAATCAAACCTTTATCAGGAATGCTTAAGCCCAATTCCAGAATTTTTGGGACATATTGATTAAAAAATTGTTGACGCATATCATCATTGCTGGCCATCTTTACTTTCCAGCGCATGAGGATTTCAGAGTGAACGGAAGCTTTATCCGGTGGACCAAAGAAATGCATAATAGGTTGCCACCAACGATTCAATGCTTCTTGAACCATTTCTCTTTGCTTCGGAGTGCCCGTAGCAAGTGTCACCACATTGTCATAACCATAACGAAGATGGAATGACTCTTCCATGCAGATTCTCTCAAGTGCTCGGCAATATGGACCATAAGATCCCTTGGAATTGGTCACTTGATTGATGATTGCCGATGCATCGATAAGCCATGCTATGACGGCTGTATCAGCCCAAGTCTTTGCAGGATAATTGAATACATTGGAATATTTTGATTTTCCGATGATGAGATCATTAATCATCTCCTCACGGGTTTTTCCCAATGTTTCTGCTGCATTGTACAACAATTGAGCATGTCCGCTTTCATCTTGCACTTTTGCCATCAATGCCATCTTGCGCTTGAAACCGGGAGCACGAGTGATCCATGTTCCTTCAGGCAATGCACCAATGATCTCAGAATGAGCGTGTTGCTCTATCATGCGAATCAATTGTCGTCTATATTCCTTCGGCATCCAATCATGTGGCTCAATCTTTTCGCCATTTTGGATTTTTTCTTCAAAACGAGCGAGAAGGATCGGATCCTCTTCGAGCATTTTGGCACTGTTTTCTATATCAATGATGCTGACGCTTCCGTACATAGTATACTCCATTGGACGATTTTAATCATGCAAATTTACCAAAGGAGCTTCTG
>JBIKKD010000094.1:0-5610 GCA_044360565.1 Kapaibacterium sp. (SeqCode) | reverse complement strand
TAGGCAATAATGAATATTGATGTTTTCGAAGCCAATGATACAGTATGGCAAGTCCAATGAATTCCGAGCAAAAGAGCAATGCTTTCCACACAAACAATGTTGCTTGCAATGAATACGGAATAAAGGACGAAATCCATGCAGAGATGGACATGAAGATTGTTGCAATCGGAGGATAGATATTTTGATATGGTTTGAATGCCATCAATGTATAGGCGGAATCTCTAAGATATGAGAGTGCCGGATCATCTGCTTTCACGGCATAGAGATTTGCACCTGCGAGGGTTACTTTGCCATAGAACAGATATCCAAAGACATCATCGGAAAGCCATGGATACATGAAGAACACTGCCAATCTTGAAAGAAGAAACAGTGAGAATAAACGGGGGAGTGTGAGAAATGAACTTCCATTGCGAAGAAGGAAAATTCCGCAAAGGGCATGAATGCCATAAAACCCTAAAAATACCTGCATGGTATGTGCATTTCTTTCTGCAGGTATGAATGCATAGACCATGAAACCCATGATATATGTCCAAAAGACAATCCATGGGATTTTGTTTTTGGTCACATCAATAGACATTCAATAATTCAACTTCAAAGATCAATGTGGAATTGGCAGGGATAGAACCAACAGACCTTGAACCATATCCCATTTCAGGTGGAATTTCCAGCTTTCTCTTGCCACCAACTTTCATGGTAGATAAGCCGACATCCCAACCTTTGATGACTTCCGAAGTACCGATACGAAATGAAAATGGTTGATTTCGCTCTCGGGAAGAATCGAATACTTTTCCATTTGTGAGCGTGCCAACATAATGTACTGTGACAGTGCTGCCAAATGCTGGCTGTGCACCTTTGCCAACAGTGATATCGGTTATTTTCAAATTGGGATAGCTTGCAGGATCTTCCAATGTGACTGATTCACATGAAGCCAAGAAAAGCACCATAAGTAATGGAAGTATGAGATTATGCATATGATTTTCCATAAAAAAAGCCTGCTTCCTAGGAGAAACAGGCTTCATTGTACATATTCAATTAATCAATCAATACCGCATTGTCCATATTGACATCCTTGCGAGTATCAATAATGGTCGGCTTTGTATTTTCAATTTGTTCTTGGATCGTCATGAGTGCTTTCAATAGTGCTTCCGGGCGTGGAGGACAACCTGACACATATGCATCCACCGGAATGAATTGGTCAATACCTTGCACAACTGAGTAGCTTCTGAACATACCGCCTGAGGAAGCACAGACACCCATGGAAATACACCATTTTGGCTCTGGCATTTGATCCCAGATTTTACGAACCACCCAACTCATTTTATATGTTACGGTTCCTGCCACAATCAATAAATCTGATTGGCGAGGCGTGAAACCAAATTTTTCTGAACCAAAGCGAGCGCTGTCAAAACGGGGACCTGCAAAAGCCATCATCTCGATGGCACAACAAGAAATTCCCATAGGCATTGGCCACAATGAATTTCTTTGTGCCCAACTGATAGCGGCATCAACCGTAGTGGTCAAGAAGCCATCCTTCGTCAATTGATCTATTGCCATTCCAAAGCTCCTTTTTTCAAGACATAAATGTAACCTGCAAAAAGCAATACCATGAATAGTGCCATAGCAGTCAAGCCAATCATTCCCAATTCCTGGAATTGAATTGCCCAAGGATACATGAACACAATTTCAATATCAAACAAAATGAATAACATTGCTACTAGATAAAACTTTACAGAGAATCGTTCTCTTGCGGTTTTAATGGGCTCCATACCGCATTCATAGACACTGAGTTTTTCTTTTGATTTATTCTTGCGAGGTCCGATGAATTCAGCGATGAGGATATTGGTCAATCCGAAGACGAAACCGACCGCAATCATCAAAAATAGAGGCAGATATTGTTCAAGCATGCATCCAGTCCGATTTATGATTCAAATGCTTGGCAAACTTACTTTTTTTTTGCCGTCCTCGCAAAAGAAAACAATCCTATTTCACTCTCTTGTTCCCTGAAATCCAGCAAGTTTTGGAATTCCTTGAAAAATCGGGAATAATAGCAGAATCTGTAGCCATTCGACATCCAATTTGAAACGAATATTTGCCGCTTGGGTCAGAGAATAGATAATCGAAACATATATCAAGATTCCAATGAGGATAATCAAGAAATGCCTATCATCGATTGAAAGATGGTTGGACATCTTGATAATCATCAAGATTGAGAGAAAAAGTCCAATGCCAAGAAGCAATTGTGGTAGAATCCTGGAAACTATAATCGCAGGAGTCCAAATCTGATTTTTATATCTATCCGGTAATGACCAAAATTCGGTGAATCGATAGAAGGAACGGTTTACATATGTTGGGAAATTTTCTGAGAATTGCCTGATAACAATGGGTTTATATTCTTTTTCCAATTCAACATCATTCATATATCTCCTTGCGGATTCAATGTGTGCCTGTTCCTGAGAAGTCACATCTTTTTGCATACCTTCATAGAAATTCATCCACATGGGTGATTTTGTTGGGATAAAGGCATCGAAAGTCATGACATTGCGAATTGTCCAAGGAGTAAAAATCACCAATGCTGTTAGAATGAGTGAAATCACATTGCTTTTTTTTCCAAAATAAAATAATTGAAGAGCCAATATTCCCGGCAAAAGTATTGGCTGAGACAAAGCTGTAAGCCAACCAATGAGCATTGGAATCTTTGTATTTAGTGATTGAAGCTTCGAATATTCAGCCAAGTACCAGAATAGGATGAAGAGAGGAACTGTCAGTGCAGTTGATTCCAATACATATGGATAGTATAGATATGCTGGATGTAGGGCAAAAAGCAGAGATGCGATAAAAGCAAAACGATTGCCGAATCGAATGCTACTCGCTTTGTATATAAACAAGGATGCAAAAAACCATAGGATATGTTGCAAACCGCAAGCAAAGAATTTTCCAAAGTCACCGATGAAAGCAGGTAGAGAAAGAAAAAGGGGATAGACAGGTGTTTTTAATGCTGTCGGACCATTCGTTAAACTATATCCTGAGCCCTCGACGACATGTTTTGCGATATACCAATCTTCGATTGCATGAGGGATGATGGGGATTCCAAAAAGCATTACAAGTTTTGTGCAGAGTAAGAGAAAGGCAATCCATCCAATGAGTCGGAATTGTTTCGATTCTTTCCAATCCTTCAATACATCAAAAATCATCAAAGAATTCCGTATTTGTGATACAATGATTTCAGGTGCTCATTCACTTTTTCATAGGAATGATGAGAATGAACCCATTGTTTTCCTTTTTCACCAAGCATTTGACATAGCTCAGGGGATTCAATCAATTCTATCAATGATTCTTCTAGTTGTTTTGCTGTATTCGCCACGATGAATGGATTCTCGGGTAGCCAATGTACATAGTCTTCAGTCATATTCGTGATGGTTGGTATGCCCATCGCCAATGATTCAATACCTGCTTTCCCATAACCGGTTCCACCAAATAAACCACCAACTTGATCTATTGAAATCGTGCATTGTGATTTGATGGAAAGCACTTCATGTCGCGGAAGATTTTCAAGCAATAAAAACTCAAAAGAGAAAGATTGTTTAAGTTTTTCAATCACCGAAAGTATGAGATCAGTTCCTTTGTATAATCTATTTGTCGGAGAATGTACGATGCGAATATTGGTGAAGTCTTTTTCCGGTTGTATGGAGGGTAACTCACTTGGATCATAAGGATAAAACACATATTCCAAATCATCTTTCATTGCAAGATGATCGAATTCAGAAGTTAGTTTCAAGTCCGACATTTCATCCATTTCTCGAATGATGCCTCTTGCTCTGAGATCGCTTCCATAATAGCAAGTGACTATTGACTTACCCATTGCTTTCCAGCGCTTCGCAAAACGGGAATCACGAGTGAAATCCAAACCGCCATCATAGTGAATGATATCAAATGTATCTAGTTGTTCGGTTTTGATCAATTGTTCGATACTTGAAATGCGTGATCTTGTCTGGAGGGAAAAATAGAGTGAATCAATGAATGATTTCGGTCTCCAGTACATTGCATTTGTACTGTCGGCACCTTGTTTAACAAGTGATCGTGACAATCGATATGATTTAGCAAAATGAGAGCGTGAGATAGGAAAATCAAGACAAATATCTTCAGTGAAACCCAGTGGATTTTTATGCAATGTAATGAGTCTTGAATGATCACCATGAGCTGTATGCATGCGCATGAAATCGTATGGTACGCCGGCAAAATTCTCAGGTGCAATATGAAGAATGGATTTTTGCATCAAGAATGAAAGTACTTGATGAAAGTATCTCTGAAAATCCCTCGACTTCCAAAATTTTCCTTGAATCTGCCTAGTCCCCAATTAGGATCCATATTCACAGTGAAAATCCCAAAATCCAAATAGGAAAAACCTAGCTTCGCTGATTCTTCCATGATGGTCGGAAAGAGTAAATTCACGGCTCTATATTCTTGAAAATCATCATCATGACTAATATAAAATGCCAAAATCACTTCTTCATTTGCGGCAAATGTGCAGACTCCAGCAATCATTCGTTCATCCAAATAAGCACCCCATAATTTGATGTCTTCCGGAAATCGCTTTGTCAGATCGATTAATTCTTCGAGTGAATGAGTGGGCTGAACTCCATGACGCATGCGAAGATTATTTTTTAGAATATCATAATAGGCAGGATAATCATTTGATTGTTTGATCACGATGCCGGACTTGCGTGCTTTGTTCAATGCGGTTCTAGCTTCAGGACGAAATCCGCTTTCAATTTCTTGGGGATTGCGCAAGTCTACAAGACTGGAAATCTCTCTTTTCAGATAGGAAAAACCATGTTTGAAAAGAGCGAAATCAAGATAATTCGACAAGTGTTTTGCATACATCATCGGGGGAAGAGTGAGTTGAATACCTTCAAAATCATGTTCTTGAGCATATTCAATCAATCGTTCAACCATCAAAAATGCATCTCGAATATTGCATTGTGCCGGATATACAAATCCACCATAGGATGCACCCCCATGTGAATTCAAAATCCATTTCCCATCTCGCTTTTGACGAATCGCAGGAAAAACCGCGAAAAGTTTCTCATTTCTCAAAACATATAGAGAATGATCTTCAAATCTTCCTTCGGGATGATATGTGAGAAACTTCCGTAAATGGAACATTGTCCCATTGTCGGATGTTCGTACGAATTCATCCCAATGTTCATCGGTTATTTTATCATCACAAAAAGGATGAATGGAAATTTTCGCATCAAAACTGAATACTTTCTCTGATTCTGACATACTAAGGTCATGATTGATCAATGAATGGCACAAATTTAGTGCTATGATGCAAATTCACACATTTCTTCTGAATATCCTTCATGTATCCATTAATACTGCTTCAACAAATCATTGCCTCAAGCACGCATTTATTCGCAAAACATGTCACTTCGCTCATTCATCCTTCAACTGTTGTTCTTTTCAGAGGCTTCTTCTCAGCAATGGCTTATGGAATATGGCTGTTGGCTAGTCGTAAGAGCTTGAAAATTATAGAGAAAGAAGATGTCTTAGGTTTTTTTGTGCTTGGCGCTTTGAATATGCCGATCAATCAATTATTGTTTATTTGGG
>JBIKKD010000093.1:0-5641 GCA_044360565.1 Kapaibacterium sp. (SeqCode) | reverse complement strand
CGGGATTCGGCATGAGTTTGAATCCATTTTCTTCATCTATGATATCACTGGATGATTTCTTTGAGAATGTGAGTTTTCTTCTTTCGGTCCACGGACCCCAACCAATCCTATTCTCAGCACGCACCTGTATATACCATGTGGAATCGGAACCGGGGATATAAGATGGTAAAGAAATGGAAGGAATGATTCCTGCATCAATCGTATCTGCCAATGGTGCAAAATTCTCATTGATGGAAAAGCGAACTTGGGATTTGCTGATACTGTCTTCCGCTTTTGCACTCCAAGAGATCACAAGAACGGGTTTTTCTCCTTCAAGATATTGAATGACCGTATCTGATTTTGGTTGCAATAATGTAATCACGGGTACATTCCCGGTATTGACTTCTCTGAATGTGATGGCAACCATTTCAGACCATGCGCTCCAGCCGGACATATTGCCGATTCGACTTTGCATATACCAAATGGAATCTATGCCGGGTACATTGCCGGGAATATGATTTGCATTGATATTGATGATATCAATCGTGTCTGCTTTTGTAAATGATCTACCATTTGAAAATCTTGCTTGTGCTTGTGTTATGTTTTGTGCGACATTCCATTGAGAAAGAATGGTCATCTGAGGTTTAAATCCTTTCTCATACATAATCACGGTATCTCGCATTGGAAATGATGCGGTCTGATATGGTATTTGGGGGATTGTGGTTTTTCCGAATCGCAATCCATTGCCAATTGTTCCGATGAATATTTCCCAAGGTGCAAATTGTTTGAAGGAAATAGTGCGAGATGCTCTTGCAGGGAATATATCCGCCAATTCACCGCTTGTAGGATTAGATCCACTCGCATTTTGTGATAGATAGAGTCCATGCGTTTCAGTAGCAATATATAATTGTCCATTTTGCGTAGGATTGATTTCGCATGCATTGATTCTTCCTGCATATCCATTGCGGACCGGTAATGTCACGATTCGTGTCCAATTTCTTCCACGATTCATTGTGCGATAAACACCACCGGAATTATCATTTGCATTTGTCGGGTCACTCCATGTTGTGACATACCATGTATTACGATATGGATCATGCGGATCGATGGCAAAGGATGTTGTCCATCGTTTCATTTCATCAATGGAGACATCTGTCCAAGTTTTACCGCCATCATTTGATGTAAACAAGCCGGCACTTTGCGTGAGCACTGTTCCATTTCTTCTGGCTGTGAAACTTGCGATGATTGTTCCATCTTTCATTACTTTGATAGTATGGGGATGTCCTTCAGTTCTTGGTGGATTTGCAAGATTCTTCCAAGTACCACCTCCTGAAATATTATCATTCACGATGATTCCGCCTTGAGTGGAATGAGCGAGTCCGGCATAGAGTCTTTTGGGATTTTGTGGATCGATGCACAAACTTGAAATAGGAGAAGGAAATTCTTTGACTATCGACCAAGTAATACCTTTATCCGTTGATTGCAGAATGGCACTCGGAGCGGTATTTATCAAAATATCAGACACTTTTCCAATAGAGTATAATGAAGAGAGGGAAGATACTGCGGCATAGATGATTCCATCGGATATCTCAAAATCATAACAGGTAGAAAATTTTGCGGGAATGCTGATCTTCTTCCATGAAATTCCATTGTCCATTGATCTAATGATTCCACCTGCATCAATTCCCGCCAATACGATTGTTGAATCTACATAGAGAATATCATGTATCGTTGAATTCTCTAATCCATTGGATTGATATGTTGAAGATTGTGGAATTGCCGTATTCTGGGGATTCTCATCTGCAGTTCTGAGATATGCTTGTTTCCAGGAATCACCACCATTCGTACTGATATGAAGCGAAGCATAATCGCCCATTGCAAGGATTTGAGGATTTTTTGAAGATACTGAAAATGTCATTGGCGTTCCCGCATAAGACCAATCCCAAGCACTTCCGGAACCAATCCAACCGCTTGCGATATTTGCATTGTTTCCGGTCTTGAAGACTGAAGTAAATGCATTCCCACCATTGATTGAACGCAAGATCACGGGTTCATTCATATCATTTGATCCGGCTAGATATAATCGTGATGGATCATTTATTGACATGCTTAGATGATTTGGTAAAAATGTTCCGGGCAATGCAGACTTTCGAGAGACCCAATCTCCGGATAGTCCATTGATCACATCCATGACATAGAGTTCATCATAAGCGATGATTTCATCAGGTTCGATTCCGGGATAGAGCATTTCAATCGGACCTGTCAAGCAAGCTAAACGAAATAGATTACCACTTGCTCCATAAGTAAATGCTATGATACCTGTCTCTTTTGGAAATTCATAGAAAGAATCTTTGATGAATGTAAGGCCATCATCATCCGAAGTATAGATCCCTGCTTGTGTGGCAATCATGATATAGGTGCCATCAAACAATACGCCGGCAATATAGCAACCATCAGCTCCATCGGTAATTTCACTGATTGCAATCGTCCAATTCGCTCCACCATCGGATGAAAAATAGACATCGGTATAATCTGAGACAATCAGTCTATTTGTTGAGGCCGGATCAGCATGAATATAATATGCGCCACCAAAGGTTGGATCATTGATTGGGTTCCAACTTTTTCCGCCATCACTTGAACGCACGGGAATATAGTCTCCATCTTTCTCGGAGATTGCAAAGAGAATTTGCGTATTCGAAGTGAATGTCACATTGCCCGCAGAACTTCCACCGGAAACAGTCGCATGCGGGTATGCATTCCATGATACACCAAGATCCGTACTTGAGAACATTTGGGATGCTGAACCGGATACACGAAGTGTATATGGCATGGTGGGTGCAATCGACAATGAATGGAATGTTGCGCCACCACCCATTCCACGAGATTCAAATCTTGATGGTTGTGCGAGGGCATTCAATGAAAACAATACAAGAAGCAAGAAGAAGTACAGTAAGAACTTCATAGATTTTGACCGATAGATGATGGAATACTGATTATCAATAACACCGCAAACTACGATTCGTCACATCTTGATTCAAATCATCAGAAATTCTTTGCGTTTTTTCCTGAAATGTGCATCGATTTCAGCACAATAGACTTTTCATATGTCCCCATTCATGAAATTCAAGGAATTGAGATTAGAACAATAAATGCAAGTTATTTGGCGATGTTGGGAAGCATACTATGTATTCAACTATCCCAAAGAATAGATGTCATCTTGAAATGCTGAAGGATGACACATATTTCGTAATATATTCTATCATATTGAAATGATTAAAGATAAACGATTTCTTTCTCTTGAAGCGGTTTAAGACTTGCCCCAATAGCCGGTGGAAAAACATGGGCTGCTTTATTGCATAATGCAATTGCACTGATGCCGAGGGAAGTGGTGGAGAGCAGACCACGAAAAGCATTGAATCGCATTGTATCTATGGTCACGGCATGGGATAAAGTATCAAGCAAATCTTTGCGTAATCCTTCGCCATAGAGTAATGCAAGATCGGGAGAGGGAAGATACTGTGGAAGAACGGAAGTCAGAATCTTTACACATACAGAGCCAAAATCATCTTGCTCGGGAATTCCATAGAGAGAATAAAAGGCAAGATTACCTTCGCTAAGAACACTCACATCGATGAAGCGTTCTTGAACGCCCAGTATCGCGATGGTCTTATTTGCGAATTCAGGATAATTCATCATGCATGCAGAATGTGCAGAGAATTGGCTGTTTTGAGTGAATTTAATAGGTACTTTAAAAGAGCTAAAACACTTCTTACCCATATCAATCAAAGCGAGATCAGTCATGATTGCCAACATATGCTTTGAGCCATCTTCGGTTGCATGACCTGGAATGAGCATGATTGAAAAATCATCCGCTGTCTTTTCTGGTTCAACTTGCTGAATCTCTTCATTCAATAATGCTTTGATTTCCGCTTTACGAGATAGATCGGCATTGGGGACTTGATAGATATAGACTTTTTCAATGGGAATGCTGAAATTAACCATTTGAACCATCCCAAAATACGGTGCAAGATCTTTGCTTATGATTTGGGACAGGATCTGGATATCATCTTCATTGCGCAGTGTTTGCGGAAATGCATTCACATGCAATACTTCCATTCCCTCTCTTGCAGTATTGAGAAGTGCGATATAAGTGCGTTCAGAACCAAAATAGACCGAGAGCGTAGTATTCATGGTCATTCAGAAGATGTATTGAACTGTTGTTTGCGAAAATACAGATAAAACGGTATTCCAAGTGCGACGAGCACCAAACCAAAAACGGAATTGATGATCGGCATTGTTCCTTCAGCATACATCGCAATGTCATTGTATAATGTATAAAGCACAAATCCAATCGCAAAAACCACAAATATGGCCGGCACAAATGGATATCCCCAGACTTTATATGGTCGTGGATGATCGGGCATTTTCTTGCGCAATACGAAAACACCGAATGCTCCCATGGCATAGAAAATCCAAGAGACAAAAATCAACATGTCTGTGAGAGTGTCGAAAGTACCACTAAATACCAATACGGATGACCAAATACCTTGAACAATCAAAGCATTACCGGGAGTTTTAAAGGTTGGATGTACATTGCCCATTGATCGGAAAAACAATCCTTGTTTAGCCATTGCATAATACACTCTGGAACTCACGAGTATGGTGCCATTTGATGCGCCAAATGTTGAAATCATGATCGCGATGGCAATGAATCCTGTAGCAAAAGATGCCAATGCAGGATTGATCGAAGAGAAAATTCCTTTAACCACATCGACTGCAACCAGTGAAGATTGAGACATTGCATCGATTGGGAGAATATAGAGATATGCGAGATTGATCAGCACATAGACAGTGATGATGATCATCATGCCTAGGAATAATCCTCGTGGAATTGTCTTGGAAGGATTCTTTACTTCACCTGCTATATAAGTGATATTATTCCAGCCATCATATGCCCAAAAAGCTCCCGATAAAGCCATGACGATAGCTGAAATCAATGACCAATCTTGTGGTATGGCGCTTGTACCATTTGACAAGATGATGTCCTGAGAGAAATTCATCATGCTTCCATTACCAATCAAAAAAGCCATTCCGACGATGAATAGCAATGCCAAAACTTTGAGTGCAGTGAACATGACTTGCACGGTTCCACCCAGTGAGACACCTCGATAATTGATGAATGTAAGAAAGAGTATGGCCACGATAGTCAGAATCTTGGTACCAAAATCTTTCAATGGAAAGATGGACCCTATCAAAGGAAGATGCAATGACCAGGCTTCAAGATCGGGTGACAATTGAGGTAAAGGATATATGGAATGGACAGAATCAGCGAATATGAATGTGATGGATGCTATGGAGGCGGTTTGCACGACGCTAAACATTGACCAACCATAGAGATATGCTGTGAATTCTCCGTACATCATTCGAAAAAATTCATATTGACCGCCGGTTTTCGGTATCATGCCCGCTATCTCAGCATTTGTCAATGCCCCGAATAATGTCAATACACCTGCCAAAACCCAAATACCGATGAGCAATTCAGGAGAGCCGAGCTGTGAAGCCATGCTGGCTGGTTTTTTGAATATTCCGCTACCAATCACTCCTCCAACAATAATCGAAACAGTTGTTATGAGACCCAATGTGGGAGTGAAGTCTTTTTGAT
>JBIKKD010000092.1:0-5683 GCA_044360565.1 Kapaibacterium sp. (SeqCode) | reverse complement strand
CTAGAGCAAATTTATCTTCAGGTGGATATGCGATATTAAATCCTGATGCAGAGATATGTTCGAATGGACCAATAATTTGATAAGCAGACAATGCCTTGATGCCATCATAATATTGTTTGGCACTTTTCACATTTCGATTTCTGATTTCAACGGATCCAAGCATTTCCATTGCCATCGCACGCAATGAACCGGCTTTGTCTCCTTTCAATGTCAATTGTTTCAAGATCTCCTGAACACCCGATTTTTTCTCATGCATCTGGGTGGAGAATCGAGGTGAGAGCCAAATAGAATATATGTATGGAATGGGATCATCAGTGGCTTGCACAATCGTTTTATAAACATTCCATGATTCTTGATAGCGATGTCGCATTTCCAAGAGATATGAGAGCCCAAGTATCAATCGAATGTCTTTGGGATTTGCGGACAATTTCTCTTTGAATACAATTTCAGCACTATCGAAATCCTTTTTCAGGATATAAGACCATGGATCGGTATTCAATTGACCAAATGCATTAATCACATTGAATACACAACTTACTATTGTCAAGAACAGTATTCGTTTCATAAATCCAAAACTCCAATACTTCATCATCGGTGATGAAAAGCTTGTAAAAGATTCATTTCGGGATCAATTTCTCCTGCACCTCTCAAATATTCTAGGAGATTATTTGCCATATATGGTGCATAGAGAGAGCCCTTAGTTCCTAGGCCACCCATGGCCAATAATCCGGGATACTTTGGATGTTCTCCCATGAATGGCTTATGCTCAAACATTGTCGGCCTAAGCCCTGCAGATTGCTCGAGGACTTCATATTTACAATCAATAAGTGATGATATTCTATTGTGCAATCTCTCAGCTCCAAATGCAGTGGGAATCGTATGTAATTCATTCCATTGAAATGTTGCCGCACATCTGAATGTGTGATTGCCAATCGGAATAATCGCAAATCCTCTGCTGATAATATCTGTTTCAGGTAATAGCTTGGTTCTAATAATGCAGGATTCACCTTTCACGATATCATATCTCAAGCCCAAATCAGCAAGCCATGGATTCTGGCTTCCTTGCCAACCATCACAGAAAATGACTTTTCGAGATTGAATGACTTGATTATCAATTGTCACGCTCCATACATCATTGATTCTTGAAAGATTACCTTTATCAATAAAGCCATTCAAGATGAATGATGAGAATTTCGAAGACATTGAATTCAGAAAATTTACATATTCAAATATGCCTGCATTCAAAGTTCTAAATCCACCATAATTATTCTTAATGGAAGGATGTATGGATGGATGCTCAGGTCCGAATTGTTCTCCAACATAGCGTCCTAAATACTCGAGAGTATATTTCTTTTGAAATGTGTCATACTCTTTTTCATCTGCGAATATTCTGAGCATTGGGAATGGTCGATAATATACTTGCTCTTCATCCCTGCTTTCACATGCAGTATAAAACTGCTGAGCTTTCAACAAGAATTCATCATATCGCCATGATGGTTCAAATCTTTTTCCGGTGATTGGATTTATCAGTCCGGCGGCAATAATTGATGCAGAACCCTTTCTTGCATTATCAATGATGGCGATATTATATCCTGCATCATGCAATACTCTTGCGGTGACCATTCCGGCTATTCCGGCTCCGATGATAATGCAATCATGCATGGCTTTCAAATTCACTTCTGTTCTTTGCCATCAGAAACAATTGCAGTCGATGAATGAACAGATGCATGCAATGTCTTTTCCCATTCCCTGAAAAACATCATCAATATCGCGGTAGTTGGCACTGCAATCAAAAGTCCGATAAATCCAAAGAAGTGTCCAAATACAAAAATAGATGCAAGGAGAAGGACAGGATGTAAGCCGACTCTTGTTCCCAAGATTCGTGGCTCAATGATATAGGCATTCAAAAAGTGAAGTCCATTCACAACAAGAGCAATTCCGATCACATGCATTAAAGCATGCTGAGGATCCACGAAAATAGCTACGATGATGCCAATTATCATGCTTGCTATTGATCCAAAGAATGGGATGGGATTAAGTAGTCCAAATGCCACTCCGAGTACGATTGCATAAGGGATTCCAAGCAAACTCAGAAAAAGAGAAGCTGCACTTCCAATCCAAACAACTGCTATTACTTGCCAGCCGACATAAATTTTCAATATATCGCTCACTCTTTCAAGCATGGACAATGATTTTGGATTCTTGATTCCAAGAATTTCTCTCAAGAATTTCTTCAATGCGGGAAGATCTTTCAGAAAATAAAATGTAATGATAGGAATAAGAATAAGATTTAAAAGTTGAGCCGCAATCATTGAGATATTGGTCAGCAAGGCAAAGAGTGCATCCATGACCGAGGAAAAAAGCGATTCTGCCTTTGGCATCAATTGATCTTGGACCAATTGTTTCACAGTTTCTTTTGGAATGCCGAATGATTGCAGCATGGAATAAAACTGTCTGCTTTCAAGATAATTCGTTGTTTGCACCACAAATTTGGACACCTCTTTTGTCACTTGATCCAATTGAGCATATGCCGGTGGAAAAACAAAGATTGCGATTGCTGCAAGAATTCCCCCAATGATACCAAGCATGAGTAATGACCCAAGCCATCGTTTGATTTTCACGCGCTCCATAGCATTGATGATTGGATCAAGAAGAAAGGCCAATGCGAATGACAAAGCAAAGGGTAATAGAGCAGAATTCAAATCCATGATCATCCACAGAAGAAAGACTGCCCAATTGAGCGTCAATAGTCTTCCTGCCATGAAGGAGGAATGTCTGAACGGAAAGAGTAGAAAGAAAGCAATGAGGAATAATAAAAGAGGGTTTGCAACCAAATCAGTAAGCACGAGAAATGTCATGCATGTGATTGCAGAAAGTATAATGGGAACACCAATATTCCATGGCAATCCAAAAACCACATTGTGTTCTTTTTCCATAATCCCTCCAAAAAAAGAAGACAATGCCTCGGTTGATTGAGGCATTGTCATTATTCAAATCAAATACTATTGATCATGCACAAACTTCATCATATGCTCTCTTCAATGCAGATGAGATCATATCGGGAGAAGATCCTTCAATTGCATGTCTTGGCATGAAACCAATCAATTCACCATCACGCATCATGGCAATTGCTGGAGAAGAAGGTGGTTGACCTTTGAAATGCTCTCTGGCTCTCAATGTAGCTTCCAGATCTTGTCCGGCAAATACGGTAAACAAATTATCAGGCTTTTTGGCATTGTCCAAGGACATCTTCACGCCCGGTCTTGCACCACCGGCGGCACATCCGCAAACTGAGTTCACGACGATCAAAGAAATACCTGAAGATGCAATTGCTTGATCAACTTCATCAGGTGTGCGTAATTCTGTAAATCCGGCTGAAGTCAGTTCTTCACGCATCGGTTGTACGATTAATGGATCATATGGCATGACATAAACTATTCAATGTGAAACAAATGATGTAAATATGACGAAGCATATTCAAAACTATGATAATTATTCCTTCCTGTGAAGCAAAAGTACGACAAATGGTATATTGTCATTCATTCACGGAGCAAGATTATGACTTCTCTCTTTATTCGTTGGGCAATAATTGCCTCAGCTGTCTATATAACGCAATTTCTTGTAGATGGTATATGGGTCAAGAATTTCTTCTCTGCCATCATAGCTTCACTCATCATTGGCTTTTTGAACACATTCATCAAACCAATTTTGGCTTTGATTACTTTGCCGGCAATCATATTAACATTCGGATTATTTATGCTTGTCATAAATACGCTTTTACTTTGGTTTGCAGGCGAAATCCTCGAAGGCATTGAGATCGCCGGTTTCATTCCCGCATTTTGGGGCTCAATCATCATAAGCCTTGGAACATGGTTTGGGAATAAACTGACAAGATGATTATTCTTCTTCACCAAGAAGCAGATATGCTTTGAGGAAATCATCCAATTCGCCATCCATCACAGAATGAATATCTGTCTTTTTCAGTTCTGTCCTATGATCATTAACCATGGTATATGGCTGAAACACATAAGATCTGATTTGACTTCCCCATTCAATCTTCTTTTTAGTACCTTCAATGACGGCTTTTGCGGCTTCCTCTTCTTCTCTTCTCTTTTGATAAAGTCTTGATTTCAGCATTGTCATTGCTCTTTCGCGATTCTGATGTTGAGAGCGTTCTTGTTGACATGCAACCACGATACCGGAAGGTATATGTCGCAAGCGAACAGCTGTTTCAACCTTGTTCACATTTTGGCCGCCTTTTCCTCCAGCACGGAATGTATCCATTTCAACATCCGCTGGATTGACTTCAATTTCTACATCATCTTCAATTTCCGGGTAGACATACACAGAAGCAAATGATGTTTGTCTTTTCCCTTGTGCATTAAATGGAGAAATTCTCACCAATCGATGTACCCCATTTTCCGCCTTCAAAAATCCATAAGCATTTTTACCGACAACTTCCAAAGTGGCAGATTTGATACCGGCTTCATCTCCGGGTTGTTCATCAGCTAAAAGAACTTGATAACCATGTGCATCCGCCCAGCGCGTGTACATGCGCATGAGCATCTCACTCCAGTCTTGTGCTTCTGTACCACCGGCACCTGCATTGATTGTAAGAATGGCATTCCTTCCATCATCAGGAGCAGAAAGAATTTTTCTAAGCTCAAGTGTATCTACTGCATCTTGTGCTTTCAGTAATTCTCCATCAATATCAGTTTCCATTGATGGATCATTGGCTTCGTCGCCTAGTTCAATCAAAGCACCCACATCTTCAACTGCTGTTTGTGCAGATTGCCAAATAGTGATCCATTCTTTTCTCTCTGCAATCTCCTGCATCACTTTTTGTGCCTGCATGGCATCATCCCAAAAACCGGGTTGTTCGCTCAATTGCTCTCGTTCAGCTATCTCAGTATGTTTGACATCGATGTCAAAGGAACCTCCGCAAAGCTTCGGTTCTTTCTTTCAATTCTTTGACTTTTTTCTTTTGTGGTTCAAACATGACTTTACCTTTATGATTGATTATTCAATGTATTAATAATATAAAGAAGCTCACCGGTTGATACGATTTCTTTCATGGATATAATTTCATGATGAATGATTGCATCATGATCTGTAACCGGTATTGTCTTTCGAATTCTGTCTTTTACAATTTCCAAAATCGGACTTGATTTTAGCGGTGCATGGAATTCTATCCCACGAATTGCGCAAAGCATTTCAATGGCAATGACTGTTTCAACATGATCCAAAATATGATGGACTTTTCTCGCTGAAATACTACCCATTGAGTTATGATCTTCTTGATTGGCTGATGTTGGGATAGAATCGATGCTTGCGGGATGACAAAGTACTTTATTCTCTGAAACCAATGCCGCTGCTGTATATTGAGCAATCATCATTCCGGATTGAAGACCTCCATCTTTTGCAAGAAATCTTGGCAGACCATTGCTCAATGCGCCATTTACCATTCTTTCTGTTCTTCGCTCGGAAATATTACCAAGTTCAGCACATGCAATGGCTAAAAAATCAAGTGCCAATGCAATGGGCTGTCCATGAAAGTTTCCACCTTCCAGATGTGATTTATCTTCAGCAAAAATCAATGGATTGTCATTTGCCGAATTCAGCTCTATTCCAATCACTCGCTCCACATATTCAATCGCATCGCGTGAAGCACCATGAACTTGAG
>JBIKKD010000091.1:0-5731 GCA_044360565.1 Kapaibacterium sp. (SeqCode) | reverse complement strand
TGAAGGAATATTCGATTCAAGTTTCATGGATATATCACGGTATAGTGAAAGTCTTGTTTATTTAATCGGATTACTCACATTTGCAATCGGCAGTGTCAGGACAATCTTTAGTCATTGTCGAAACATGTTTCTGATCAGGAGCTTTTTTGATGACTCCAATCATTACGCCAATTGGAATGGATAGATAACCGACAAGGAATAAGCCAGCCAATGCCGGACCAATCTTTGAAGTGATTTTTTTGATATTGGGATTCATTACTCCCAATGTCTGAAATGCACTTGATGTAGCATGACTCACATGTGAAGACATGAATATCAAGGCAATGATATATGATAGAGCAATGAATGGATTTTGGAATCCTGCTACGACCATATTATAGACATGGTGTACAATTTCACCGGTGGATTCCATGCGATATCCGCCTGCATAATAGGTGTTCGGCTGTATGATGCCGAATGTATAATGCAATAAATGATAAATCACAAAGAAGAGAATTGCCAGACCGGAAACCAACATTGTTCTTGATGCAAATGTTGATTTGAGAGATTTTTTGGTATCATACTGAACAGGTCTTGCCAATTTATTTCTGGAAGCGAGTTCAATAGATGACCAAATATGCAGACCGAATGCCGCAATCATAGCAAATCGAACAAGCCAGAGGAGTGGTCCGAGATTTTTCAATCCGAGAGCATAGGCATTGATTTTCTCAGGCCCTGCAAACATCAAGAGATTGCCAAGCATATGTCCGATCAAAAAACCGATGATAAGTAGGCCGGTGATGGCCATCACGATTTTTGTGAAGACTGTGGATCGAAGGAATTGTAGCAATGATGACATGGATGAGTATCCTTACAATGCTGTGATGGTTTGTGTAAAATCAAAATTCTAGAGCAAAACTATGGATTTATCGGCTGTTTATCAAAAAACAGCCATATGTTCAAGGTTTCGCTTCGATATAGTATTGAGCACCGAGCGGAAGCCAAGAAAGCATTGGCTCCAAAGGGCGCAAGAATGATACGAATGAAGGGAAGAACAATGTAAATCGTATGGATGTTCCTGAAAATCCGGCTTTCTGATACACAGATTTTGAATAAGCAGGAGACAAAAGCACGGCATCGATGTCGAATGGACAATCCTTGATGGTCTTTACGGTAATTGGATTCCAAGGATTATGCTCAAACATGAATAGTCTGCCATTGGGTCTGAGGTGATTTCGTAAATCTTTCAAAATTCGCTCATGCTCTGTATGCGGGATATGATGAAAGACATTTGCAATGAAAATTACATCAAATGTATCGCCAAAACCAATGGTCTCGGTCTCAGATATCAATTCCCAACGAATGCAATCCAAATCAGCATTGTCTTTTTTTGCAATGTCGAGTGAATCATTTGATACATCCGCTCCGACAATTGTGGCATAGGGAAAATACTTGTGAAGATATTGCTCACTCTTTCCGATTCCACAGCCAAAATTCAGAATATGCAGTGGTTTATTTGTCTGATTTCGAGCATGCAATAAACGAGCAATCTCCTTGACCTTATACTCATCAAAAAAAGCGGGAGTATAACCTGAAGACTTCACATTCTCGGCATGCATGTCATCATAATCCCGAGCATATTTATCGAATTCACTCATTCTTTTTTATAGATATGTTCAACAATGTACAGCGGACGGAATTTGGTTTCATCATGTATTCTTCCGAGATATTCACCGATCATTCCAAGTGCGAGTAATTGTATTCCGCCAAGCAATAGTATGAAGATGATGATCGAAGCCCAACCGAGCTCTATCTGTGCTTTGGGTACAAAAAGCTTTAGAAATACAACATATAAGCTATACAAGAATCCAAACATCGCTGTGATGATTCCCAAATAGGAAGCGAGCTTCAGAGGTATGGAAGAAAAAGAAGTGATGCCATCAAAAGCAAATTTGATCATCTTTGAGAGTGTATATTTCGTCTCTCCGGAATGTCTTTCATGTCTTTCATACTCAAGACCCGTTTGATTGAATCCAATCCAGCTGATCATCCCGCGAATAAAACGATGTCTTTCATTCATGGAAGTGAGAATCGTTACGACTCTTCGGCTCATGATGCGAAAATCACCTGTGTCAACGGGTATTTCAACATTTGTCAATTTCTTGAGCAATCGGTAAAACAATTTTGCAGTGAATAATTTGAATGGAGTTTCCCCTTCGCGTTTTTTTCGAACAGCATAGACGACATCGAAGCCTTCCTGCATTTTCCCATACAGATCCACAATTGTTTCCGGTGGATCTTGCAAATCGCCATCAATCACTGCCACGGCATCTCCTTTTGCCAGATCAATGCCGGCGGTAATGGCTATTTGATGTCCATGATTGCGAGAAAGATTGAGTAATTGATAATGTGCTTCATCCATGCACAAGCGTTTGAGCGCATCAAATGTACCATCAGAGGAGCCATCATTCACGAAGATGATTTCAATGTCAGATGGCATGAGATCAAATTTCCTGTTGAATAAAGCTTTTGTATGTTCAAGTCTTTGATAGAGAGCATGTACAATACCTTCTTCATTGTACATTGGTATGACAATCGAGAGTTTCATTGTTCAATCTCCGAAATCTCAGTCGAATAATGCTTGAATTCTTCTTCCAATTGTTGACGCTCATGCATGTTTGCATAGACACCATTCAATGCCAGTAATTCTTTGTGCGTGCCTCTTTCAATGATATGCCCTTTATCAAGAACAATGATCGCATCACATAGTGCTACTGTGGAGATTCTATGCGCGATGATGATGGTCGTGCGATGTTCCATGAGCATTGAAAGTCCTTTGATGATATGTTCTTCAGTTGCAGTGTCCACGGCAGAGAATGCATCATCAAAAATGAGCAATTCAGGATTTCTGATGATTGCTCTGGCTATTGCCGTTCTTTGTTTTTGTCCACCGGATAATGTGATACCTCTTTCACCGACAATAGTGTCATATCCTTTCGGGAAATCAGCTATATCTTCTGCCAATCCTGCCAATTCAGCAGCTCTTTTCACTTCTTCCAAGCTTGCATCGGGATTTCCGAATCGGATATTATCGGCAAGTGACATTGAAAACAAGAATGCTTCTTGTTGAATGAGACCGATCTTCTTTCGTAATACTTCGAGTGGGATTGTCCTGATATTGTGTCCATCAATTGTAATGACACCAGAGGTTGGATCGAATAATCTTGGAAGTAATGCCGCTATTGTTGATTTACCGCTTCCTGTTGCTCCAACGATGCCGATGGAAGTACCTTTGGGGATTTCAAATGTGATATCATCAAGTGCGGGAATTGATCGGCCGGGATAGCTCATGCCAACGGCTTCAAATGAGATTCCGGAAATACCTTTCGGCTTGACAGTTTCAGAAATATCATTTATGATTTCTGATTGCATGTCCATGATATCACCGACTCTTTTAGCTGAAGCAGCCGCTCTTTGAATGAGATTGGTAACCCAACCAATTGCAGCAACAGGCCAGATGAGTTGATTGAGATAGATGAAAAACTGTGACAAGTCACCAATGGTTGCTTTACCTTCAATTGCAAGCAGTCCGCCATATCCCAAAACCAAGAGATTTGAGAATCCCACAAGTGCCATCATTGAAGGCATGGTGAGAGATTGCAAAAAGGCAAGTCGAATATTTCTTTGTTGATAGACTTCACTTTGCTTTTCAAATTCACCTGTCTCGAAAGCTTCTCTTCGATATGCTCGAATCACTCTCACGCCACTGAATGTCTCTTGCGCCTTCGAAGTCAATTGCGAAAACTGTTCTTGTACATCACGAAATCCGATATGAACTTTTTTCCCAATGAAATATGTCAGAAATGCCATGAAGGGAAGAGGGAGCAAAGCCATCAATGTCAGCGAAGGATTAAGTGATCCCATGAAGGCAAGTGCGAATGAGAATGTCGTTATTGTATTTGCCGAATACATCAGGGCTGGTCCAAGAAATTCTCTCATCGCAGCTATATCATTTGTGGTGAGAGCCATCAAAGAACCTGTTGGATTCTTGTGATAGAAAGAAAGGGATTGTCTTTCAAGCGCGATCAGCAAATCATTGCGCAATTCATATTCAATCAATCGCGAGGCAACGATGATTGTCTTGCGAGTGAGATACATGAAAAAACCTGAACCAATTGTCAATAGCAGAATGATTCCAATGGAAGCATTGACTTCACCTTGATCTATTTGTGTTTTTTGCATGCCATCAACGATTGACCCAACAAAACGAGGAATGGATGTCGAACAGATATTAGAAATCGTGACAAAAAGAAAACCCAGCATCAAGCGTAGCTTATGCCTTTTCAAATAGGGAAATAATCGCGAGAGTTCTTTCATGAAATTATGCCACTGTAATCTCTTTACAGAGATAGACATCCTGAATACCTTGCAACAATGCAATGCCTTCATTCATTGGTTTTTGAAATGCTTTTCTTCCTGAAATTAAGCCCATTCCACCAGCTCTTTTATTGATTACCGCGGTTGCAATAGCTTCCGACATATCATTTTCTCCGGATGCACCGCCGGAATTGATGAGTCCGATTCTTCCCATATAACAATTTGCAACTTGATAACGGCAGAGATCGATTGGGTGATCACTGGATAATTCGGTATACATTCGTTTATCCAATTTACCATATGAAGATCCACCCATATTTAAAGCTGAATAGCCACCATTGTTTTCGGGGAGTTTTTGCTTGATGATATCTGCATTGATCGTCACGCCAAGATGATTTGCCTGACCGGTCAAGTCTGCCGAAACATGAAAATCCTTCTCTGCGGTTTTGAATGCTGAATTTCTGATATAACACCAAAGTATCGTTGCCATTCCCAAATCATGAGCCATGGCAAAAGCTTCGGATACTTCGATGATTTGTCTTGAGCTTTCCGGAGATCCAAAATAAATCGTGGCTCCAACAGCCGCGGCCCCCATATCATAGGCTTGTTTGATTGTACCATACATGATTTGGTCAGCCTTATTCGGATAGGTGAGCAGCTCATTATGATTGATTTTTACCACATAGGGTATTTTGTGGGCATATTTTCTGCTCGTCATGGACAATACGCCGAATGTCGAGGCAACTGCATTACAACCACCTTCAATGGCAAGCTTGATGATATTCTCAGGATCGAAATAGGCAGGATTCTTTGCAAAGCTAGCACCAGCGGAATGTTCAATGCCTTGATCCACGGGGAGGATTGAAGTATAACCGGTCCCTGACAATCTTCCCGTATCAGCCATTCTCTGAAGATTCGACAATACTCTGTTATTTCTATCCGAAATGCCAAAAATCTCATCCACAGCATTCGGTGAAGGGAGATGAAGCTGGTCTTTAGAGATGGTATTTGATTGATGATCAAGTAAATAAGATGCGTTTTCGCCTAAATGGGAGACAATCGAATCGATCATGATGAAAGTCCGAATGAGTGAAACAGAAATACTGCGACATGTTTTGCAAAAGTAGTGAATTGAAAGCAATGAAGCAGGTTCTATCCCAATAAGTTGTGCACAGTTTCAACCTTCATTCGAGAAAGTAGCATCGAGAATTCGGAAGAATTCCCTACATTTGCGATTCGTTTTTACGAGAACCACTTGGAAAGGTGCAAGAGTGGTTTAATTGGCACGCCTGGAAAGCGTGTGTACCGGTAACGGTACCGCGGGTTCGAATCCCGCCCTTTCCGCAAGCCGTCCTGGAGCAGGACGGCTTTTTTT
>JBIKKD010000090.1:0-5749 GCA_044360565.1 Kapaibacterium sp. (SeqCode) | reverse complement strand
AAATTCTTCCAGTTTGCATTTTCTGCACCGGTTGCATAGTTCAATGAATCTGTTGCAAATGGATCACGAAGAAGTCTACGGACAACCTTACCTGCTGATTGTGTTGAACCTGCAGGATAAACTCTCAAGTTAGTAGGAATACCAACTGCAAAGTCTTCGATTGGTGACATACGACGAACTGAATAATCAGCTGTCTTGATGTCTGTTCCTTTGTCAAACATATCATATACCATACCTGCCATCAACAATGTATCAGGTATTCTTCCAACAGGGATTGCCTTATAGCTATAGTCAAGGCCTGGTCTTCCTTGAGCATTAGTTGCATTATAATCAAATGGACCTTGCTCGAGCAATTCAGAATCTGAATATGTAGCTTTATTGATGAAGCGAAGATGTGTTTGTCCATTACCACGTACGAAGAATGTTTCTTGTACTGATGGGAATGCTGCACCTTGTGGAGTTACAAGAGTACTTACATTTGCTTCTGTACGACCCCAGTAATTACCGCGAAGTGTGTCAATTCCACCACTACCAGTTCCATAACCGCCTGCCAATACACCTTTTGTATTTGGTGCATCTGGAAGACGAATTAAGAAACGAGCATCATTGTGATGAATCGCATTACTTGCTGAGTGATAACTTGCGAATGGAATTGGACCTACGATTTCGCCATACAATACTGCACCGGCAAGATCGCTAGAAGCTAGATTAGTACCATTTCTCATTGGACCTGTAATCACATCTTGTGCTCTTCCAATTTTAGAATGAGCAACATTTCCTGTGATCAAAGATCTTTGGAAGATAAGAGCAAGTGCATAGTTATCAGAATAAACTGCTGCACCTGTAAATGCTTGATTGTTTTGAATTCTTACACGATTGAAATAGATAGAATCTTTTCTGAAGAATCTGTCTTTTACAACACTGTCAAGAATATAGATTGCACCACCCAAACCTACACCGTTTTCGCGAAGACCTGATGGTGAAGGATTTGTGATGTAACCTGGATGATAACGCTTCACATCAATAAAGTTTGCACCGATTTGTGATGTACCTGTACCCATCAAACGCTCATCAGGATTGATATCTGCTGAGTTATTGATGAATCTTGTCAACATGCGAACATCAGCAGGAACTGCTGCTACTTTCTTATTGTCAAAGATAGAGTCATTTGAAACAAATGATTCCAACTTGATAGTACCATCTTGTTCTGTTGTAAAGTTATCTGCGTCTGTTACAAACAATCTATCAGATGATGTCAATGGATTGATCATTGCAATCGCTCCACCTGAACCATTGATAACTGAGTTGTTTTCAAACAATGTACCTTTTACAAGATTAAGATCTGCATTCAATGTATAGATCGCACCACCGCCACGAACAAATTTCTTTTCTTCGATTGTTGGATTGATTCCAATTGAACCAACTCTATTATTGCGGAAGTCAGTACGAACAATCTTTACAACTCTTTGCCATGCCGGTACAGGTGGTTCGATGCTTGGCAAATGCATTGCAATAGCACCACCTGAAAAGCCTGCTGAGTTTCTCAAGAAATTAACACTGAATCCAGGACCATATGATTGTGCCAAAGGAAGATCATTGATAAATCCACCGGCACCATATGAAGTCATATTACGCTTTGTATAAACCGCACCACCATGTGCAAGTGCTGAGTTGTCTTCAAAGTCAATTCTACGACCATAGTCTCTAATTCTTGGGAATCTTGAATCAGAACCACCAATGATTGGTGATGGACGTGGGTCTGTATTTCCGTCTACATAAATAGCACCACCGGAACTTGCTCTATTGTTTTTGAACTTTGTTCCTTGTAATGAGCTACCACGAATCTGCAAACGACCATATGTATTTTCATGGAAAATAGCTCCACCCAATGCATAATCTGCATTGTTCTTTGGTGAAAGGTATGGTGTCTCAGCAGAGTTATTCTCAAACTCACCATTGATGATCATCGATGTAAATGCTCCGATATACAAAGCACCACCGCGTGCACCTCTGGTATTTAATTTGTCTTGAAGATTCAATACTTTGTTATTGGTGAATTTGACAAAGTCTTTTTCACCAAATCTAATCTTATCGTTCAAAGGATTGCTTGTATTGATACGAATTGAATCGTTTACACCAAGACCAATTTCTAGTCTTCTGTATTCATCATCAAAACGACCACCAATATACATAGCTCCACCCCATGCTTGATTCTTCCAGTCAGTTGGTACACCATCTGTTGAATCAATCTTCACTCTCTTAGTTGTATTGTCAGCCAATACTTGACGACCACCTGCTGTTACGATATCAACATATGCAACGAGTGTACGGTTATTGTCAAATGTCAAACGACGAATACGGCCAAGATGCACAGCAATACGAGGATCGTCAACTGATTGACGACGAGCATCATTTCTTGACACTAGTGGCTCACTTGAAGGAGCACCCTCAGTATCAAGCATGTCCAATGCGATAATACTGTCATTCTCACGAACTACAGAACCATCTGGATTTGTGATATTTGGGTTTTTGTCTGATTGATAGAATGCAAGATTCAAACCTGTTGTATCAGGATATGCTCCAACTCCATAAGGCGCTTGCATCATTTGAAGAGCACCGCCACGGAAGCGGGCCATATTGTTTTCAAATTTACAATCAACAAGCCAAGTACGAACAGAGAATGATGTCAAAGCACCACCTGCTCCATTTGTATTCTTGAGAATGTCTTTGTTCAAATTGATATGAGCATCTTTAACAACACCGGAAAGACCTAATGTATCATAATAGAATCTATTATCAACAGTAGTATCCTTGCGGAAATCTTTGAATGTTACATTTCTGAAATATGCAGCACGCGCTCCTGGTAAAACA
Organism: Kapaibacterium sp. (SeqCode); assembly: GCA_044360565.1. Classification (GTDB taxonomy): domain Bacteria; phylum Bacteroidota; class Ignavibacteria; order Kapaibacteriales; family UBA961; genus UBA961. The sequence goes on along the minus strand of JBIKKD010000090.1, from coordinate 2,878 downwards.
ATGATATGACCCCACTCGCGTGAAAAGTCATTAACTGCTTGACCACGGAAAATGATCGGTGCTTGTGTGATGTTTACGGAGTTTCCACCTCTTCTCTTCCATGGTTGGAAGCGAACAACATCATCATTCTCGTATAAGCGTGATGCCATAAACATGATGGCACGCTCTGGAGAAATCACTCTTCCACCGGATACAACTCCTCTCTCAGGCGTATCCACGGAATTACCCAAATTTGATACACCGGTCATATTACCGGATGCATTCTCATTGAGTCTTACATTGAAAATCACATTGCGCTTTCCATCTGCAATGCTTAATTCAGGTTTGGTTCCGATCGTAACGACACTATTCCCTGTATAATAAGGGTTGTCATTAAAATCATCACCGGCCGCTGGGGCTGTGGTATTGTAGGTTGCTGACATAAATCCGTCAGCGATGATACGACCACCGACTGAGTCGATCATCCTACCATTATCCAAAAACACAACTTCAGTTCCCGGCTCTATAAGCAGAGTACCGGCAATCATATAAGTGCCGTTAATCTGGTAAATAGAGTCCTTCATGAAGATTCGCACATCATTTGGTGCGATTCTTCCGGAAACTTGTACGCGCGGCTTTGATTGCGCATAACTGGTGCCAGCCATTAGCAATAAAGCAAATAGCATGGTACCCAGGCGAAGCAAACGTCGCATAATACCTCCGTTTGTTAAATAATAACTTAAAACTGTATTGTTATTGTCAAATTTTATCATAGTTAAGACTTATAGACACTAATATCAGGATTATCCTAATCAATTTTCATGCCAACCAAGGCGGGCTAATCCCATTTTTGCCTCAGCGGTGTATTCCGAACCGGAATTCTTAGCAATTAATCCTTTTAGTAGAGTAATGGCCTTTTCTTTTGCCGAACTTGAACCACCGGCAGATGCCTTCTCATAATTCAAAGCAGCAAAAAGTACATATCTTTCATACATGGGGCCATCTTTTGAACCTGCAGCAGCTTCATACAATGAAGCAGCTTCTTCAAAATTGTTCGATTCTTCTTTGCAAGCAGCCATTCCAGCTTTGCCACCTGCACTCACAGTCGGATCTTCACTTCCTGAAGCTGTTTCAAAATATGGCATTGCTTCAGAAAATTTGCCAAGATTCATAAGTGATGTACCTGCATATAATGCAGCGAATGATCCTGCAGATGTTCCACCATATTCGCTTACGATAGCTTTCAAACCAATTACTTTACCACCACGAATATTTCTCGCCGGATCTCCATCCAATGCTTTTTGGAATTGACCTGTCTCATAATAAGAGGAAATTCTTGATAAAGCTGTCATCGCTTCATCATTGCTTGTCTCTTGCATTCCTGTATAGAAATAATATCCAAGACCAATCGCCAATACAGCAATTAAAGCATAACCAATGTTCTTGATTTTACTTATCATAACATCTTGTTCTTGCTCTGATTCGCGTACATTCCAATCACCTTCATTGGATTCGATCATTTTTTCTGTTTCTGACATAATATTATAACTTGTTTATATTCATACTGTTAATGCGCGCCCGAAGGGAGTCGAACCCCTAACCTTTGGAACCGGAATCCAATGCTCTATCCGGTTGAGCTACGGGCGCAACTCGCCATGCATACTCCTAGGAGTATGGCAAATATAGGACATTTTGTGGATAAAACAACCCAATTTTATTCCTAAAAGTACTTTGAATATAATCGTTTCGAGTACATTTTTTCTTCTTCAATTGTGGATAATGGTGTCAGATTTCTTACACACTGTCATGTATTTTACAAAGTGTATTGTCAGGTTTTCCACAAATAAAAAACCCGACCTGGATTAGATCGGGTTCTTATATATTTACTTTATTATGGCGATATATATCAAAAATTGACGGTTTTCAAAATTTCATTCTTAATATCCTGTACATTTAACAGAATTTCGGCCTCCAGAGATTTTGCAAAACCAACCGGTACATCTTTACTTGCAATCCGTCCGACCGGAGCATCAAGAATCGAGAAGAGTTCGGATGTTATGCTAGCTGAAATCTCTCCACCAATACCCACTGTCAGATAATGCTCATGAGCTATGACAGCTCTATTGGTTTTACGGACTGATGCAAAAACTGTTTGACGATCCCATGGCTTCAATGAACGCAAATCTATCACTTCACATGAGATTCCATGCTCAGCATATAATTCATCTGCAGCCTTCAAGGACAAATGAATGGCATTACCATATGAAATCAATGTACAATCTGTGCCCGGACGGCGAATGCGTGCTTTGCCAAAAGGAACGATGAAGTCATCATCTGGAAGCGATGTTGAACTTGGACGATAATTGTATAAAAACTTCGGTTCAAGGAACATTGTCACGCCTCTTGAACGAATTGAATTTCTCATAAGTCCTATGGCATCATCAGCAAATGCTGGACAGACAACTCTGATACCCGGTATACCTGAAAAAATCGCATCCAAGTTCTGAGAGTGGTATAATCCACCTTGAATATAACCACCACTTGCAAGTCGAATCGTGATATTCGGTGAGAATTGACCACGCGTTCTCCAATAATCATGTGAACACTCAATCAATTGCTCCATTGCCGGCCAAAAATAATCGGCAAACTCAGCACCTTCTACGACTACCCGGATATCATCACGATAGCGGGTGAAACCATTTGCAGTACCAACGATATAATCCTCAGCAATCGGAGCATTGAAGATTCTATCATTGCCGAATTCATCCAACATTCCCTTTGGAACATTGAAAATTCCCTGCTTATTCACCGAAGCAACATCTTGTCCCCACAAATAAGTGTGTGGATTCTTCTGAAACTCCTGCTTCATCGCAATGTTAATGCCTTCACGGAAGGTATA
>JBIKKD010000089.1:0-5767 GCA_044360565.1 Kapaibacterium sp. (SeqCode) | reverse complement strand
TAGCCGGTGTATTTCTTAAAGCGGGTATGCGAATGGTTCTATCCTCAAGAGAGGTCTCGCCTTTGCTCACAACAACTTCATAACGCAATGAAGCTTCCTCTCCGGCCACTTGGCTGAGAGTTTTGCGTAAAAGGTCGCGATAATGCTCCTCGATCCATTCTACAAAGAATTGACTAGGGACTTCAATCGTGAGGGTTTGTTCTTCCCATGATAAAGGTTTAATGAGTTCAAACCATGTCTTCCACATCTGAGAAGAAACATTGTCGCGAATCAATCGCGACATGCCTTCCCAATATTCGATGGCTTGTGGACTCAAAGGCCTTGTAGACTGGCCAATATCACCAATGAGGTTATTTGAATCACCGACTGTGTTCTTCTTAACAATATCGGGGCGCGTTTCCTTATTACCCGGAAACAAATCAATTGTGTCGCGTTTTCTAGCCAATTGGATACTCCTTTCCATAGCTGTGACGACCCACGGCAAAAGCCACAGGATAATGCCCCATGGATATCACCATGGGTATATTGAGCACGGTATAAAAAACAAGCAGATGCGGATAATCCTAGCGGGATGGAGTTTATCCGGGGGAATCATACTGAATGTCCTGCAAAACCGGGGTGCAAAAATGGAAAATTTTTCCACATGAATACAACTAGAAAATTTTCTTTTTGAAAAAAAAATCTCTTGCTTTTTCATCTAATGAATAAATACATTGAATTCATCAAAGATGCATGCCAAAAGCACCCCTGAAATGTGCATACATTCGATGTGCAAAAGTCTGAATGTCCGATATTATCAGGGATTTAAGGGATTTTCCACATGTATTTAAATTTGGGAAATTCAGTGGGTACTTTCAAAACAAGGTTTGTTCCGCAATTATGCCTTCGTTGGTCGGCTATGCTTATTGTCGTATTTTTGTGACGAGTTGAATATTCACATCAATTCACTGTCATTTTCTTCTACACGCATTCTCAAGAATTTCATGTGAATGAGATTCACCGGATAGACACATGGCCAAGAATCCTGCCGGTGAGCAGTTTGAAATGAGCTTTTTTGATCATCTCGAAGAATTGCGACTAAGAATTGGTCTTGCAGTTCTTGGAATAGTGATTGGTTGCATCATTGCCGGGGCATTTGTTGATCAACTCATGAATTGGGTCTTGTTGAAGCCTGCCGCTTCAGTGAACATGGAATTACAGAATCTCCGTCCTTTTGGCCAAGCCTTTCTCTACTTCAAAGTTGTCATTATGGCGGGATTAATCATTTCCATGCCATATACTTTATATCAGCTGTGGAAATTCATAGCACCGGGACTATATGAGAAAGAAAGGCGTTGGGCAGGAAAAATCACGATATACACTTCTTTTTGCTTTTTGGCTGGAGTTGCATTTGCGTATTGGATCATGATTCCCGTGATGCTTTCTTTTACTGCCTCCTTCGGTTCAAGTCTTATTAAGAACAGCATTGATGTTACGGAGTATTTTAGTTTCATTACCACAACGCTTTTAAGTGCAGGGTTGATTTTCGAATTGCCGATGATTGCGTATATCCTTTCAAAAATCGGCATAATCAGTCCGGAAATGCTTCGAAAGTATCGCAGACATTCCATTGTTGTCATTCTAGTATTGGCCGCGGCATTGACTCCCAGCACAGATCCGGTCAGCCAACTTGTTTTTGCAGCTCCTCTTTGGGTTCTTTATGAAATCAGTATTCTCGTAACGGTTTTTGCTCGTAAAAAGGAAGAATCGGTCACATCAATTGAGTAAAACTCATGTCCATAGCCAAAATCAGCAGTGTCGTCAATCATCAACTTGAAGCATTTCATCCGTATTTCAGAGAGCAAATGCGGACTGATGTACCACTGCTGAATCTTGTCATCCGCTATATTCTCCGCCAAAGAGGTAAAAGAGTGCGTCCCACTCTTGTTTTTCTAAGTGCTGAATTATGTGGAGGAACAACGAATAGAACATTCGTGGGTGCTTCCATGGTGGAATTACTGCATACGGCAACATTGGTTCATGATGATGTGGTGGATGATGCTGGTGAAAGAAGAGGAATGCCTTCAATCAATGCATTATGGAAAAACAAAGCATCGGTATTGGTTGGCGATTATTTGCTATCGAGAGGACTGCATATCGCTGTTGACAATGAAGAGTTCGCTTTTTTGAAAGCCACTAGCAAAGCAGTGCAAAGAATGAGTGAGGGCGAACTTCTGCAAATGCAGAAAAGTCGACAATTGAATATTGATGAAGAGACATATTTCAAAATCATTGGTGATAAAACCGCATCTCTGATCAGCACTTGTTGTGAGATTGGGTCGAGAAGTGCAACGCATGATACACAGAGCATTGACAATATCACCAGATTCGGCGAATTGGTTGGACTAGCTTTTCAAATCCGTGATGACTTGCTCGATTATGTGAGTAGAACAAATTTGATTGGTAAACCCTATGCAAATGATTTGAAAGAAAAGAAAATCACATTACCACTCATTCATGCATTGCGATCCGCTTCAAAAAGTGAATCCAAAAGTATTCTGGGAATGATCAAAAAGGGAAACTTGCAATCAGCAGACATTGCACATATCATGTCATTTGTGAAGCAACAAGGAGGCATTGAATATGCTCAAGGCAAATCAGAAGCTTTGATTAAAGAGGCCATACAATTGCTAGAGATATTCCCTGAATCAGTCTATAAAACTGCATTGACAGACTTTGCTCATTTCGTGATAGAAAGAGCATCGTGATTTCAGTATGATTTCATTTCATTCACATCAATCAATATATGCATGTCCCTTGATGCATTTTTGATTGCAATGAGAATATCCCTGAACATTTCCTTCCCTACTCTTGCTTCTAATGTGATACTACTCAAGAATCTCTCCTGAAGATGATTTTGAGGATAGATCCATGCATGAGCTTCATGCGCCTTCCCAAAGAGCATATCCTGCTTTTTCTTCAATGATGAAATCATCTTTTTCTGCATACCATCAATCAACTTTTCAATTCCATGTTCTGTTGCGGAAACCGCTCCCTGCAATGATGAATCGATTGTTTCGGCATGTTCTGATATATTTCTCAATGAATGTTGAACAGAAGAACGCAATTCATCCACCAATGCATCGGTTGCTGCATCATGTGCAAATCTTGCAGAAAGATCCTGCTCGATTTCATTCATGATGCGCATGAAAAAGTTCGGCTCAAGCTCATGTTTTGACAGATATTTCGAAATCGATGGAATGAGAATAGTGACTGAATGTCTGCCATGCAATTGAGGCATTGAAATGTTCAATGCGAAATATGCAATTTTCAATTGCGACATATACCCAAACTCACCTGGACCTACAATCATGCCGATTGTAGGGATAATTGAATCCTGAATGAGAGGTCTAAGCAAAACGGAAGGTGAGAATTTTTCAGGATGTGATTGAATCAGTTTGATGCACTCATCTTTTGACAAAATACCTTCGCCAAGTTTCACATTCCCAGTTTCATCTAAATCAATTTTATGTCTGCCCGAATCATCATGGTAAAATGCATTGATGATTCCTGCTTCCGCCTGAATCTTCATTCCTCTTTTCATCAATGATTCATTTGCTTCGAGAACCAATTGTTGCAATTCACCCGAATGTGAAATCTCATGCGATATGCTCTCTTTGAAAAATCCTTCTTTCCGAGCTATCGATGATGAAAAGAAAAGCAATCCGAATTCACCGCATCGCTCCTGCATATACTCGAGAAATGATTCAGACCAATTTTTTTCGGATTGATATAATGTGTTGATTTCTTGGATTATCTGCAGTCCATACTCTGAATTCGGCAAGTATTGTGAAATGCTCTCAATCAAAGAAGAAATATCACTAGAAAATATTCTTTCAGAAATCGGAATATGTGTTTGAAGGTGTTCAATCTCATCGCAGTGAACGGTATGTACAGCACCTGATTGATCTATCAGCGACGCACTTCCCGCTTCAATACCATCATGATCATTATCTTCGATCCAAAAAATCGGAACGATTGATAATTCATCCGTGGAATGCAATTCTGCAAGTGAAATGCAAGACATTGCTTTATACAGTGAATACAGTGGTCCACCAAGAAAACCGGGTTGCTGTCCCGTGATCATCGCTACTGCTTTTCCGGCTAACAATTGATTCAATCCATGTTGTTGTTTTTCATTGAGCGGGACATTCCTCATTGTTTTCTCAATGATGGAGCCCGCACCGGGACCCAATTTCACGGCTCTTTCTTTCAGCAATTCAGAATTGACATCCACTTTTGATGAGGTGCTTTCAATGAAGAAAGGATTCAGGCCAGGTACGGAATCAAACGAAATTGTTTTCATGTTCACATTCCCGGCTGATCAAGATAAGAATCAAACACCGAACTTTTCTTTTCACCATGCATGATCATATTCTCAACATATTTTCCAAGAATGTCAAATTCGAGATTCACTTGCGCATTCACGGTGAGTGAGCCAATGGTTGTCACAGCCAATGTATGCGGAATGATTGCCATCATGCATGTATTATCCTTCACTCTTGCAACAGTTAGACTCACGCCATTGATGCATATTGAGCCTACAGGTACAACATATTTTCTATATTCATTTGGGAATGTGATCCATAATTGCCAGCCACCACCTGAGACATTCACTATGGACTGTACTCTTCCCACGCAATCAACATGTCCTTGCACTATATGTCCACCTAAGCGATCGCTCAATTGCAATGCTCTTTCGAGATTTACAGAATCACCTACTTTGAGTGAGCCAAGCGTTGTCTTGAGTAATGTTTCTTGCACAGTATCCACACGAAATTCATTTCCATGCACTGCGATCGCTGTTTGACATGCACCATTTATGGAAACGGAATCATCAATCGCGAGATCACTCATGACTGTATTTCCGCGGATGGTCAATGTCAAGCCACTTCCTTTGGATTCGATTTTTGTTATCGCTCCAATTTCTTCAATCAAACCTGTGAACATAGCAAATGCCATTTGTGAATAAGGACATGCAAAATTACTGACTTTCCTTACAATTGAGCTCTCATGCCGAGATAGATCATGCGATTGTCGAGCATACCCCAAACGAGCGATCCTTCGAAATATGGACTTCGAGGATTTTCAGGTGATATTACCACATGATTCTGAAGGGTATTCATGATATTTTCAGCACCGAGATAAATATCAAATGCAGGAGTACGCCATGACAATTGCGCATTCAATCGCATAAATGAAGGATATGTCTCATTCATACGCAATTCCTCGGGATTTTCTTGAAGCGTAGGAAGTCTTCCCTCACCATTCCACATACCAGTGACATCACATTGCAGTTGATCGTTAAACAATGATTGAGAAACCGTTAGCAATACTCTATGCGGACTAACCATAATTCTTCTTTGCATTCTTTGATCACTCATCTGCCACATATCATTGTATCGCCAAGCAAGATTCATTTTGAAACCGGTCCAGGGTAATACTTGCATTTGAAGCATCAGCGAAGTTGCATAAGCCATTGAATCATTCACGATACGAAGTGTGCGTGCGGAAGCATCAAGATCTGTATTCACTTGATTCATAAATCTTGTTTGATAGAGTTCAGAATCAAATATAAAAGGCAGTCCAAGTATTGTTGTTGAATAGGTTATTGAAGCGCCATAATTCCATGCCTTCTCGGGATTCAATACTGAATCAATAATAATTGCTCGATTATTCACGAATGAAGACATATTGTCGGCAAAGATATTCGCCACGCGCATTCCAC
>JBIKKD010000088.1:0-5774 GCA_044360565.1 Kapaibacterium sp. (SeqCode) | reverse complement strand
GGAGCAAACTCGCAATTTCTTCCGGTCAAAATACGATCGACATTCAATGCGAAAACATGTCCTGGAAGAGACTCCTTCAATTGCTTCGAGAAAAATCCGAATGATTCAGTAATGGCTTTTGGAGCCATCATCATGGCAATCCATTGATGATGCAAACTCTCGGTTTCGATTATAGTTACCGGTAATAGATCAAGTCGGATATTCGCTATGATCTGCTCAAAAGTCGGTGCATGAAGATTCACCTCGGACAATTCGGCATCATTCACGAGATAGACACCGATGATTTTTTCACCGTCTTTTATGACAAAAGACTGTCCACCATCAATTGCCATTCTTCGCAAGATTGTCACTGTATGAGTATTAGGTGCAATTTCAGCACGAAGGATCATGAGTGGCGCTGATTGTCCCGATAATGCCTCAATGGCAATTCCCTCTTGTTCCAGAAAGGATCTCTTTTGAATATCCCTTCCAGCAAAACGAATGGAGAATTCAGGCAATGAATCTCTATATGCTTCAAAAATCCTGCGGCCACCAAATCGCAATTCCCATGAAGAATGCATGATGGAAAAAGGATATAGGGAATCTGATATTCCTTCAGATTCGGAGAGCAATAATGTAAAAAGAGAATGTTGCATTGAATATCCGGTAATTCATTTGGTATGACAAAAATCATTGTTAGAGTGACCAAAACCAAGGAATTTTGAATTGGATACTTTGTTCATTACCATATTCTGATTCTGGGAGGGATTGAATATGTCCATAATTGATGTCCCTGTTGAGGATGTTGAGAATTTTCGGAATGAACTCGCCAGCATTGATCGCGACGGCTCCCGAAAGTGGATTTACGCCAGACAACCCAAAGGTCGTTATTATACAGCTCGTACGATAGTTGCCTCTATTCTGCTGATTTTTCTTTTTGCAGGACCTCATATTTATGTGAATGGTCATCCATTCATGTTGCTCAATCTTCCCGAAAGAATGTTCATCGTCTTTGGCACTCCTTTCATGCCACAAGATTTTCATTTAGTCGTACTGCTTGCTTTATCATCTCTAGTATCTGTCGCTCTCTTTACAGCAATCGCCGGTAGGATTTGGTGTGGTTGGATATGTCCTCAAACCATTTTTCTCGAAATGATTTTTAGAAGAATAGAATGGTTCATCGAGGGATCTCCAAAAGAGCAAGCCACTCTTAATGCAGGACCTTGGTCTCCCAAAAAGATGGTGAAAAAGGGGTTTAAACATGTGATGTTTTTTGGAATTTCATTCGCTATCGCAAATACCTTTCTGGCATATATCATCGGAAGAGATGCACTCATAAACATTCAACTTGATGATCCGATGAATCATCTTGCTGGACTTGGAATTATCACATTATTCAGTTTTGTGTTTTATGCAGTATTTGCAAGATTCAGAGAACAAGCATGCCTGATTGCATGCCCATATGGCAGATATCAATCGGTATTGGTGGACAAGAACACTATAGCCGTGACTTATGATTTCTTGCGTGGAGAACCAAGAGGAAAACAAAAAAATAGGAATGCAGAATATACTCATAGCAATTCAGGTGACTGCATAGATTGTCATCAATGCGTGGTGGTTTGTCCAACGGGCATAGACATCAGAAATGGCATACAGCTTGAATGTGTGAACTGTACCGCTTGCATTGATGCTTGCGATCATGTGATGGAAAAAGTCGATAAGCCCAAAGGACTCATCAGATATACTTCCTGGGAGGCCGTGAAGAATGGAACAGCAAATATCTTCACCGCAAGAATCAAAGCATATCTTGCAGTATGGGTCATACTTCTTACCATCCTTGGATATATGTTTTCAAAAAGAACAGAAACCGAAACTTTGATTTTACGACAGCCCGGAACAACATTTGTCAAACAAGGCAATGATGAGATCGGTAATTTCTTCAATGTGATGATCACGAATAAAACATTTGGTGACAAAGAAATAGAGATCAAGATTTTGTCGCCGAAAAATGCATCAATGAAGCCATTGGGTTCATTCACTCCCGTTAAAGAATTCGCCACTCTTGAAAGTAGAATGCTTATTTCCATTCCGAAGAATTCGGCTGTATCAGGAAAAACAATGATTCAATTCGGTATTTATTCGAAAGGTAAAATTCTAGAAACAGTTCAAAGTGCTTTCATAGCACCATAAAGGAGATATCATGGAAAAGAAACAAACAAGATTTCATTGGGGATGGCGCATTGCACTCATTTATACGACTTTTGCATTGGCAACAATCGGCTTCATGATTTTCTCCTTCACGCAAAAAGTGGATCTCGTGAGCAAACAATATTATGCAGACGAATTGAAGTATGATGCAAAAATGTTGGCTGAGAATAATACAATGAAATTATCGAAAGTCTTGTCGGTGAAAAATAATGGCGACTTACTTTCCATACAATTTCCTAATACTCCGGAAAGCGGAGCGATTCATCTATATCGTCCTTCGGAATCCGACATGGACAAAGACATCAAGATAGTAGGAGGAAGAGCAGAGCAAACATTTTCCATTGCGACATTACAAACAGGATTATGGATTGCCAAAATAGAATGGAAATCAGATAATACGACATTTTATGCAGAGCAGAGATTTACAAAATGACAAGTGAAGTATTATATATAACAGCATTGACAATGGGTTTACTCGGCAGTTTGCATTGCATGGGAATGTGCGGACCAATTGTGCTTGTACTTCATGGCAAAAGACCATTTCTTTCAAAACTTTCCTATCATGCAGGAAGAATTGGCATCTACTCATTCATCGGCATTCTCATTGGATTTTCCGGTGGTGCTTTACGATTAGCGGCATCGCAGGAAGCTATTTCTATCATTGCCGGAATTTTGATGCTACTCATGATTGTTGTGCCATCAAGATTGATGTCCAGATTACCTATTCTTCGCTCCTTCGGAACATTCTATTCCGTCATTCAACAAAAAACACAATCTTTTTGGAAAGAAAGAACCGTCAAAGGTGATTTTTTACTTGGCATGATAAATGGCCTTCTGCCATGCGGATTTTTATATGCCGCATTTCTCGGATCGCTCAATGGCGGCTCCATTTCAGGAAGTGCATTATGGATGTTGCTTTTTGGAATAGGCACAATTCCATCATTGCTTTTTATAGGAAGTTTGTCCTCTTTCAAGAATCAAACTTTTCAACGATATGTACAAAATGCTTTACCGATAGGAACAGCAATCATTGCAGTGATATTCATTTTACGCGGTCTCTCTCTAGGAATCCCGATGATAAGTCCGATTCTTCCGGATCAAATTCCAAGTGTAGAAGCTCCTTTGAACCTGCATCAAGAGCATACTTGTTGTTCACCAAAACATTGACATATGTTTCACATTTTTTAAAAGAGGAATACGATGAAAACATCGTTCATGCAATTCGCGATTGCAATCGTAGGTTTATTGATTTTTTCCGATACCATACATGCAGCGGGTCCAGACAAAGCGGCTCTCATGAAAAGAGGACAAGTTGTGTATACTGAGTATTGCAAAACATGTCATCAAGCAAATGGCCAAGGTTTGTCAACAGTCTATCCCCCCATTGCAGGATCAGATTATGTCAAAACCAAAGGCGCAAAAGTTGTTACCGATAATGTGGTCAATGGTTTGAAAGGACCAATCACAGTCAATGGAAAGAAATTCAATAATGTGATGACAGCACTTCCGGCAAAGTACACCAATGCAGATGCTGCGGCAGTAATCACTTTTGTACTTAATTCTTGGGGAAACAATGGAGGAATTGTTTCCGAAGCTGATGTGAAAAAAGTACGAAAAGCAAGTAAGTGATAGAAACTGTTCAAAAAAGAAAATCCCTTCAGAGTATTTATCTGAAGGGATTTTTTGTTGCGGAAGATTATTCCATATTCGGTCCAATCTAAACCATGTATATGCCGGGTGGTGAATCCGGCATATCACTGCCATTGTTGGGTGGCGAAAAGTGGGAAAGAGAGTGCTCTTCCATATCGATATGAGTGGTGTACTCGATACCGTAAAGACAGTCAGTCAAGACTGAACCTTACATGAAATAATTCTTCCGCAATGGGGCTTGTTGACGAGTCTTGTGTATTTTTCTTGCAGTATTTCTACGCCTTTGAGCAAAAAAAAACTCCCAAATGGGAGCTTTAATTCTTAAGTGTTTGAAAACTCACCACTTCATGAGATTCACTTCATCCACATATACTGTTTGTCTGGATCTGAACAAAGCAAGTACAATCGCCAAACCAACTGCTGCTTCTGCAGCGGCAACAGCCATGACGAAAAATACAAACATTTGGCCGGCTGAATCTCCAAGATATGCTGAAAAAGCAACCAATGTAAGATTTACCGCATTAAGCATCATTTCAATGCACATGAATATAATAATGGCATTTCTGCGGGTGATCACACCTGCCGCACCTATCACAAAAATGATTGATGATAAGGCCAAATAATATTCTAATGGTATGGAAGTAAGATTCATGATTTACTCTGTATGGACTTTCGATGTAAAGATTAGTCTTCGATATTTCGCTTTGCCAAAATGATTGATCCCATTACTGCAGCAAGTAATAACAATGATATAGCTTCAAATGGGAAAATATATCCTGAGAATAATACATTCCCAATTTCCGCGGGGGATCCAATTTTTTCTGCTGAAGGGGCTATCTCATTGAAACCACTTGGTGCACTCAAAAATGCAAGTAACATCTGCATGATGAGTGCAGATGACATGGCAATTGCAAGAGCAGTTCGCGGATTGAATTTTTCCTGAAGTGCATCTTCCTTACCTAAATTTAGAAGCATGATCACGAAAACGACCAATACCATGATTGCTCCGGCATATACCAAGATTTGCACGGCAGCAATAAATTGAGCTTGCAGGGTAAGATATAATCCCGCAAGAGCAAAGAAATGCATGATAAGCGAAACTGCAGCAGAAACAGGATTGCGTCTTGTTACGAGCAGAATTCCCGTTGCAATGGCTACCACTGCAAGCAATGAAAAGAGAACTACTTGAATATTCACTGTAATCTCATTGAAATAACTGAATCAACCGCAAAAATAGTAAAATTTCCGCCTTCTCTCACCGCAAAAAACCAAACTCATCAGCTATGTGACAAGACTTGTCCCATATATTTGACCAATGACACCATTTTGGCATAATTCATCCGTTTCGGACCAATAAGTCCAATCGATCCATATGCACCTTTCATTGAATATGAACCCATTACCATGCTATACTCAATAAGTCTTTGCTCTTTCATTTCATTTCCGATCACAATCTGCACGGAATTATCAATTTTTTCCTCTCTCTGATCCAATAAATGGATGATTACATCCTCATTTTCAACCAATTCTATCACGCCTCGCAATTGATTCGGGGAATCAAACTCAGGATACTCCAATAAATGTTGTGCTCCGGCAATATGTACTTTTTCATCATTGAGCGCATGTGGATTGAGCAAAGTATCAACTGAATCGATGAAAAGTCTGAGCAAATTATGATGTCCTTTCACTCCTTCCATCATCATTTCCACCAGATGCTCACGAACAAATCGTATGGATTTACCACTTATTCTACTATTGATGAATTCAGCAGTTTGATCAAGTGCCGAGGAATCCACCGATAAATCTGTTTCCAATGTGACCGTGCGAACGATATTCGATTCCAATTCCATTGCAATCAATAAACGATCCGATGAAAGCGGCAATAGATGAACACGCTTGATGATGATATCCGACATCTGGGGCAATTCCACAATTGC
>JBIKKD010000087.1:0-5795 GCA_044360565.1 Kapaibacterium sp. (SeqCode) | reverse complement strand
AATTTACAAAAAATGAGAGCATTTTACCTTGATTCTCATCATTAATCATGCATATAAAATGTAACAACTGTGATGGTACTTCCGTCTTTGTTTGGCATTTTACATCATATTTCACCTTCGAGCTACATTATACACTATGGGAAATCTCTCAATTGCAATTCGTTCAATTCCGTACACATTGCTTTTCAGTGTGTCTGGATATGTTTTTGCAGGGACCTTTTTCGCATCTTTGATCATCTTTTTGATCTTTTTAGATGTAGGCTCCAATGAATTCCCATGGTATTTGGGATTTGCCTTCCATTTATCTCTTGAACTATTATTATTAGGATATGTACAAAAGGACAAACTGTGGTTTAAGAATATTGCTTCCATGCGTGATAGTGAGACCATCATAGAGGATATGAAGTCACTGGCCATCATTATTGGCATGGCTGGTTTATTAAATTTTCTAGGTTTGTTTGATACTATAATTAGTTTTAAAAACAATGTGTTTTCATTAGCGGTTAGTATTCTATATGCAGGATATATGGGGATTGTTTTTGGAATGAGTTCCTCTTTATTATTTAGATTAATGACACAAAGACCCCATGCATTGTCTAAGAAACTTATCCTATGGATTTTAGGATTATCGGGGATAACGCTTTTCCTGCAATTGTTTTTTTATGTGCCATTGCAAATTGGCATTCATATTATTGCAGGCATCATTGGCTTCTTAGGTTTCTATAATACCAAGGGTTTACAATGGTTTTCAGAAATTACCAAAAAACAGAAAGCAGATCTTGCTTGGTCTTCAATCGTAATTGTACTTTCAACTTCAATCATAGCAGGCAATTATCAGCAAATAACATATGTCGCATTGAATCAAATCATGTCATTGGCAGAGCCATTCATATTTGCTATTGGAATTTGGCTCTTATTGATTGCAGGTAGATTATCCATCATTGCTATAAATTCACTTCCAACGGCAGGGTTAATTGATAGAAAAACTTTGGAGTTTTCAGCACTCTCGGAATTGACTGCAATTGCAACTACATCACAGAATTATCAGCAAATTCTTGAAAACGCCCTTCATTTGATAAAAAAAGCAATTGAAGTGAAGGGACTATATGGAAAGATTTGCATTCAAGATCTACAATTCGAAACATATCAGGGGGACTTGGGTACAGAATTATCGATTATGAATTCTAATGCAGAGTTTATTTCTTGGAAGGAGGAACAAAATTCAATAGGGAATCTTTTTGAAATACCGGAGAGCATGGATCCTCATAAAATGTTGAGAATAAAGTCTATTGTATCGTTGACAATTCAGATTGATCGTAATAAACATGCAGAGATTCTTTTAGCCCATGAAGAGCCTTATCATTTTACTCCTGAAGATGAGATCATACTTTCGACATTTGCCGATAGTTTGAGAATTGCGATTATAAATGCATCACTTTTGACCATTGAGATTGAACATCAAAAGTTTGAACAAGAAATGGAAATTGCAAGAGGAGTTCAAAATTCTTTATTACCTCAGAATATACCCATGCCCGCTCTTTATTCCATTGCAACATATTCGATGCCATCAAAGATCGTGGGTGGTGACTTTTATGATGTATTTGAGATGGACAATGGAAATACCTGCATCATAATTGCAGATGTGTCAGGTAAAGGGATACCGGCGGCATTTTGGATGGCAACAATTCGTGGGATTTTACTGTCATTACAATATGGCGGATATAGTCCTAAGGATATACTGATCCATTTACAAAGATCATTGGCAGATATTTTGGATCCTCATGTGTTCATAACGGCATCTTGTTTGATTTTGGAGAAGAGTTCAAATACAATACAATATGCAAGAGCAGGTCATATGCCACTCTTACGAATTCATGAAGAGACATTGACAGAATACATACCTCGCGGACTAGGAATCGGTTTGACAAAAAACATCGAGTTCTTTGAAGAGAATCTAGAAGGGATTTCACTACAACTTGAAGACAATGAAATGCTCATTTTGTTTACGGATGGTTTGACCGATTTACCAATGCATGATAATGAGTCTGAGCAATATTCGTCAATGAAGCGGTTTTTACATGAATCAAATATGAATCCCAAATCCCTGATTGAAGTAATAGATAGAGAGATTCAAATATTCCAAAAAAGCAACTTGGTTGACGATATCACGGTTATATCTGTCAAGAGAAATGCAATGAACCATTAAATATGGCTATTTCAGTTAAATTTCGTTGAGAAAAGCCTTTTTTCGATACAAAAATAACCGATGATTTTCTGTATTTTTGAATGCTAGCAGCAATACATCTTCATATGAATGTTCAAATATTTAACCGGATAGATTTATGAAATATTTCCTGATCCTTCTTTGTTCCATATTCTTCATGGAATACAGCATCGATGCCACTGCGCAATCATTCGATGCAAAAACCTTCATCAGTCATGGTAATGACTCGAAAATGCCCGCGATGCTAAAGCAATCAGTTCATACATTCTCATTGGATAAAACTGTTGCAGGTAAGATATTCGATTCATTTTCGAAAGATCTTCAATTAAATAATTTTCCAATCGGCATGAATGCGAATGGTACTGTTGAAATATCTCTTTCACAATCAGTGATAGATGCCAATACAATCATCATGGTAGGTAACAAAAGAGTACCGGTTCCATCGATTATGACATATCATGGCAATATCAAAGGCGAGAAAGGATCAACCGTATTGATTACTTATGCAGATGGGGAAATGTATGGTTGGATTTCAAGAGCAAATGGTACAACTGTTTCATTTGCACCTGAAGATACAAAAACAGATATCAAGAAAGAACACGTGATGTACAATGAAAACTCATTACACTCTGCTTTAAACATGCCTGCAAAGTCTTGTGGTACAGAAGAGTTCTCACATACAGGAATCAAAACTTGGGAAGTTGAAGCACAGCTCAAGAAAGGCGAAAAAGTTCTTGACAATCGCATGCTTGAAATGCAAATAATTTTGGAATCTACTACGGCATTTTTCACCAAAATTGCAACAAGAAATGAAACCAGAGCAACAAATCTTATGGTTTCAATGACAAATGCGGTGAATGCATTGTATAGAAGAGAGTTGAATCTCAACATAGTTGTACCATTGATCCAAATCTGGACTGACGACAATCCTGATCCATATCAAAATGATGGTGCAAATACTGTAGCCTTGCTCAATGAAGTACAAAACAGATGGAGTAAAATAACAAATAGAACTCGTGATATTGTCCATTGTTTCGATGCTATGGGTAATTCACAAGCAGGCGCAGGAGTTGTTGCAGGTATTGCAAATGGAATCGGTGCTTTATGCAATGGTTCACTTTCAAATGCATATTCAGTGACAGGTGTTTCTGCATTTGCAAATCTTCCTATGGTCACATACATGAAAGATGTGTCAACAATGGCTCATGAGCTAGGACACAATATGGGTTCATATCATACCCATAATTGTGGTGAATGGAAACCAGCACTCGATTCATGTCTTTCCAGTGGTCCAAGCTATGTGGGTAAGATTTCTTATTCTTCTGAAACATGTAATACAGGAGCACCAAAACCAATACCCGGTTCAATTATGAGTTATTGTGATTTAACTAATTCTACCGGATCTGTACCATTCACATTTCTGCCAAGAGTCTATGAATTCCTCAGAGCAAGACTCGAAAGTAGTAAATGTATCACAGAAGCACAGAATGCACAGATCAAAATGATTGGACCTTGGGGCAATCAAACCTTCATTTCCGGTAGAACAACATTGGTTGAATGGACTTCAGTAAAAGTCAATAGTGTGAAAGTACAATTTTCATCCGATGGTGGAGGAAATTGGAGTGATATCGCATCAGGAATCCCTGCCGCATCTTCAAGCATGATCAATGGTCAAGGCGCATATCAATGGACTATTCCGAATATTGCCACAACTGCAGGAAGACTGCGTGTGGTTGATATGGCAAATCCTGATATCAATGATACTTCTTGGGTAAATTTCAGAATCGTTGCACCAAGCTTGAATCTTTCTTCAAATCTTGATGGCAAAGCATTTGGACAAACAGAAAGCACTACGGTGCAATGGGCAAAAACAAATGTTGACACTGTACTTGTGATGTTTTCTAAAGACAATGGGGCAACATGGGAGACATTGGCCAAACAAACCGGATCTACTTATACATTCGCAATTCCGAATATTGAAGCTGAAAAATGTTGGGTTCGCATAGCGGATGCAAGCAATATGTCCCTCATATCACAAACCGGCCCCTTCTCTATTGGTAAAGAAGAATTGACATTGATCAATCCCAAAGGTGGCGAGACACTTTGTGCCAATAAGCGTTTTGTGATCGCATGGACATACAAAAACTTGGCAAATTCCAAATTGCTTGTCCAATATTCAAATGCCGGTGGAGCTTGGCAGAATATTTCTGGAGCTAATGGAGTTGATCCATGGTCAAGCGTATTTGGCTTTACACCACCATCAATAAAAAGTGATTCTATTATCATTAGAGTCATCAGTAGAACAGACAGTACTGTGCTTGCAAGCTCTGGATATGTTTCAGTATCAAATGAAGCTGGATGTGTGGCAACTTCACTCGAAGAAGACCCAACTATGCCTAGCTTGCTTGTAGCGCCTAATCCAATTACAGGAAATACATTCACCGTCACAATCAATGCACCTATTGCATGTGGCAATGGAAGTCTATCACTTACCTCATTGAGTGGATCAACCGTTCATGTTTTCGGAGATACATATTCATTTGTTCAAGGAATGCATTCAATGGAACTCAGTTTGCCGAGCATAAGTTCAGGAAGATATTTCTTGACATTACAATGTAATGGCAGAAGATTAAGTATTCCTGTATCAATTGAGAACTAATATGGATTATCGATCAATTCTCCACATATTCATCTGTTTATTAGCAGTCATTCCAATGATTGGTAAGACTAATGATGCAACCAAAGGGATGAAAATAATTCCGCCATTGTCTTTATTGTCTGCTGAGAATCAAACTCATGCCAAGACATATTCCATTAGCAAAACATGGTCTGTGGAAGCATTCACGAAATCGGGTAATTCATTTCGAATTGATCAATTTCCGATTTCATTGACTGAAAATGGAAGTATTCAATTTGAACTTTCACCATCTGTAATTGATGGTTCTACGGAGATCATGGTTGGTTTCAAACGCATTCCTGCTCCTGATGTGAGAACATATACCGGAATCATCATAGGCGAACCGGGATCCAATGTCGTGATGTCTTTTGCAAATGGAATTCTTCGTGGATGGATAGAAAGAGTTGATGGAAGCAGAGTCAGTATAGCACCTTCTGAAGGTTCCACGGAAATTCATCTACTCTATGATGCGGAAATTGTAGCTGATCTCAGAAGAGATGCAGGTTCATGCATGACCGATGAATCGGCAATTACCATTCCTACTCCTGAAGATTTGTATAAAACTCTTGGTAAAGTTGAGTCTGTAAAAGGCAATAATCTTCTCGAATTGCAAGTGATTGTTGAAGCTACTTCATCCTTTTTTAATGGTCCCGGAAGAAGAGATTCTATTCGCACTGCTGAATTCATGATTGGATTGATGAATGGCGTGAATACGATTTACAGAAAAGAATTGAATGTCAATATCATCATACCAAGACTTCAAATATGGACAGCCACAACTCAGGATCCATATGTAAGTGATGGGAATGCTCCAGCACTTTTGGATGAAGTTGAAAATCGTTGGGGAAAGCTCACAACAATCAAACGCGATATTGTACATTGTCTTGATGCCGT